>JBFLZW010000045.1:0-30518 GCA_040755755.1 bacterium
TTGATATGTTCTTATACTGTCACTCATGATGTACTCCTTTTTAATTTATTTCAATCAGTTAGGGTATATCATGAGTGACTGTTAATGCTTTGTCAACCAAGCTTTAAAAATGTGTCCGGTAGTGAGATCAATAACCCGCTATAACACTGTATGGAATAAATAATAGGCTATTATGTAAAAAGGCAAACATTAGTATTATCTCCGATAAGATTCGTATAAGTCTATATTCGTGCCCCCAAACCTTTGTAGTCACCTCTCCTGTAATCAACCGCGAATGCACACGAATAGACGCTAATAAATTCTCTTGATTTGCATTCATTTGCCTCCATTATCGAGTCCTCTTTGTATTGACATAGCGCTTCCATTCGAGTTGAGGCGCACCAAAATTGACGATCAACCCAAGCGGAAGATTCGTTGCCTTCAAGTAGTTGAGGATTTGCGCCTCTTCTATCCCCGTGATTGCTTTGATGGCTTTGATCTCGATCACAATCAGGTCATAGCACAAGAAGTCCGCGATGTACTCCTTGTTCAATACCCTGCCTTTGTAGGAAATCTCTATTCGTTTCTGCGGCACGTCGCTCATCAAATTCAATCTCCAAGGCTTCCTGATAGACCGCCTCCAGAAAACCGCACCCCAGTTGATTGCACACTTCCATCGCCGCTCCCACAATTTGATAAACCTCATCCTTCAAAATCAGTTCGCGTTCATTCGCGTTCATTCGCGGTTTTTACCTCCTGTATTCACCCCAACAATCGTCTTATACAGTGTTATAGCGGATTATTGTAATTTATTGCTATGACCTTGATGCAGGCACAGGGGATATAGCTGCTCTTATTTCTTCAACAATAGAGGTTTTAATCATTGCCTGTGGGAGATTCACATAAAAAAATGAAAATTCCGATGCGATAAGGTTAAAGACAAGGTCGCATCCTTATTTACTCCAATCCATTATTTCTAATCCCTCAACTCGTTTGAAATGATCTTCATTATGAGTCACCAGGATAAGATTATTGGACAGCGCTACTCCAGCGATAAGGATATCAATATCGTCAATCAGCTTTCCTGATTTCCGCAGGCTGGCATACAAATCTGCTGAAATCATGATGGAATCTTCTGTCAAGGGTAATATAGCATTCTGTTGAGCAAATTCCCTAAAAAGATCCAATTTCCTCAGAGCATCTTTATGTTTTAAACCGCTGAGGATTTCATAATAGGTGACAATACTGAAGCTTACTTTCTCGTACTGTTTAAGATACTCTCCAAAGTGGAACACCACCTGATGGTTATTTCTAAAGAACATGGACAGGATGTCAGTATCAATCAATACCGGCTTCATTATTTCGCCTTCCTGAGAAAGCATGCTTTCTCCGCTGTCCGATCTCTTCTAAGAATTCGGTGAATTCTTCATCAGGCATATCTTGCCAACACCCGGCAAATTTCATTATCGGGTTCGCGCCTTCTTTCGATTGTTGTAAGCCTATCCTGAAATAGTGAACAAGATCGTATATCTCTGATAACTTGTGCTCAGGGATGAGGTCAATTTCCTCTATAACTTTATCACGAAGCCCGGACTCTTTCATTGTAAAATTCTCCTTCAATCATCATTATTGCCTTATAATCGGAATGTTGTCAAGGGCTTAAATAATACGCTGTATCGAGCGGCAGGAACCTGCCGCAATCCGGAGCCTGTACACAGAATTCTCTTCTTCATCAGGCTGCGTCCCTCGCCGGGTTTCATCTATCTCCCTGGCCGAGAGGCTCAGGCGATAAAAGAAGGTGGCACCCACCGGACGGTAGGTGATCAGGCCGATCAGAGCTGCGGCTGCCTTGTCAACTTCCACCCGCAGTGACTGTCTCCTGTCTCCAAGCTCTACTGCACCTGCGGTAAGGCCAAGCCCCTGGCTGGCTGAAACCAGAAATGATACTGACTTTCCGTGGTCAAACCCTCTCCCCCCGGTCAGGTTGAATTGCTCCCACTCACAGCCGCCGTTGTGAGTGCGGTAGAAGAGTGTAGAGCGTTCAAAGGCTGCCGGATTCAGCGTAACGTGCCCCAGCCGCAGGGAGCCAGGGGGTGTGGCCTTCCAATCGAGCCGATACTCAAGGTCTAGCAGGGGGGCTTCGAGGAAAAGCCGCACCCGCTTAGAGACTGCACCCAGGGGAGTCTGGACCACTCCGGTGATATCGGTCCAAAGGCTGCTGTTTTCGATCATCGGCTCAACCGGATTAAGATCGGTCACTTTGGGCTGTCCGGGGGCTTCAAGAACCAGGTGGCCGGTATAGAAGTCGGCACCCAGGGTAATATCGTCGTAATAGCCATGCGGCAGCGTGCCGATGAGTGGATGATCCGATACGCCCTTGAACCACAGCCCGTCAAAGGCCAGTCCCCGCCGGGTATTCAACTTCAGCACAAGTGCATCTGTCTCCACTACCAGGTAGCGCCCGCACTGGTCAACCCTGGTGGGGTGAGAGCAGGGAGAGGATGGGTGGGGGACAGCTCCCCGGAAAACACAAGCCTTCCGTACGCCTTCTACCGCGCCGACCCTGGCCGCGAATCTTGCCAGCCGCTCCTGACAGGCAGCCCAGCGTTTTTCGGTGATGTGGGTGCGAAAATCACTGCTCCAGAGAAAGCACAATTCCCGCCAGTCATCGTCACTCGCAGCAGGGTTTGCCCTCAGCGCCTCGTATATGCGCCAGCAGGCCGTATTGATGCCCAGATCATCCCGTCCCGTGACTGCCCAGCGGGTAAGGTTATACTTGCCCTGCTTCTTGACCGGCACCGGCTGGTCGGGTGACTCAAGGTGCAGCCGGTTGCCTGCACCGGGCTGCTGATTCAGCTCCAGCACTTTGCCTGGCCGGACAAACTGAAACCTGCCATCGGCCAGAAGGCGCTCGAAGAGGCGCGAAAGCCGCGCCCATTCACTCTCTTCCCGGACGAGGGGGCTTTCGGTATGATATCGACCAGGCCGAAAGTCAAAAATTTCAACATCATTGCCATAGAGCGGAAAAGCGCGGGGCTGATCTCCCAGGTGCCTGCCGAGGTAATCGAGGTATTCGTCCAGTTCCATGTCTCCGTGGGCATAGCGCTGGAATTTCTGAAAGGCGATGGACTTATTCCAGATGAGGGAGATTTCGCAGCCACTTTGCCCGACGGCGATCTGGGGCAGGTAGCGCCACTCGGCGTTCCACTCAGGATGGCAGGAGGCCGGATTGTCCCACTCCATGATAATAGCCCGGTATCCGGCATCGAGGTAATGGCTGACCAGTCCGGCAGAGTAGGCCTGCTCGTTGACCAGGGCAACCTGCGGCCTGTGGCCTAACAGCCGCTCATAGGTTGTGTGTCCAAGGCGCAGGTTGGCTGCATTCACCTCTGGCGGCACCAGGGGGCCGATAACCTGCGCATGGCCGCTGCCGATGAATTCGCCGGGACCGTCAACCGTCAGATGCCGTAATTCATCCAGCCAGGCCGGATCCTGAGCAGCCGCTGCCTCAAGGGTATAGCCTGTGGCCTCGATGCCAAAGGGCAGGTTATACTCACGGGCCAGGCGCAGCAAAGGCCAGTAGCAGCGCTCCAATACCTGCGGATAATCTTCCTCCTCGATCGAGGAATAGGCCAGATTGAGATGAAAGGCGGTATACAGAAGAAGGCGCTTAGCCACGTGTGATCCTGACCAGAGAGACCGGGGCTGGTTTTCCTAAAACCTGTCTTCTCTATTTTCGATGACAATTTCCGAAAGCAGCTTGCCGCCGAGAGGGATAGGGGCATGGAGCGGAAACGGGCCGGCTTTGGCCCGACTGATAATACCCTGTTCCTCCAGAAGCCGCAATCGCTCTTCCTGCGTATCTTCCTGTTGCGGGATAGGGCTGATAATGGCAACAGGTTTCCCTCTATCAGTAAGCATTACCTCTGTGCCCTCTTTGACCATTTTTTTATATCTTGAAAAGTGCGTTCTTGCTTGCCGCAAGCCAACCTTTTTCATGTGCTATAAACTCCTTCTCAATAGAGCGCCATAGTTATTGTCTTACCAGGAAGCTGAGAAAATGTCAACCTGCCTGCCTCTCTCTTCTCCACACACTGACCACTGACCACTCCCCCCCACTCCTCCTCTACCCCACCGGCACGGTTTCGACCTTGAGGCAATCGATTGCTCCGACCGCCCTCTCGATTGCCTCCTGCCGGGTGTCTGCCGTGGCAATCACCACACCTGCCCGCGCGGGGTGGCTGTTGATCGGCCCGATGATATTGCCGACCCTGACCCGAAGCTCGCACAGGGCGATTCCGGGCTGTTGGCTGACTTCCTCGAGGCCCGAAATACGGACCACCCGTCCGGGATCGGGCAGGAGGTATCGCTGGGCCACACCTCGCTGAAAGCGGGGGATTAATTCCGACGGGTCCGGTTTTTCTCCGAGGGCCAGGCGGATGGCCTGGCCAACCAGGTCAACGCCGGTGTTCAGGGGAATTTCGTGGGTACAGAAATACCCGCCGCTCAGGCGGGCGGCAAGCTCTATGACCTTCGGCTTTCCTTCTGATACGACGATGTCTCCCTTGACCACCCCGCTGGTAATGCCAAGGCTCAGAGCGGCCTGCTGCACCAGGTCGCGGATATCCTGCTGGACCTGGCCGGGCAGGTGACTGGGAAGCTCTCCGCCATTTTCGATGATATGCGGTGCATAGCGCTCCAGATACTCGTAGTTGCGGTCGGAAAAGCCGGGAGTGTAGGCCACACCATCGAGCATAAGGGACTCGGTGCTGACCTGGGGGCCGGGCACAAACCGCTCAACCATGACCCGTCCGGTCGGGGAGTGGCTGCGGGAGAGTTGATATGCCCAGTCAAGGTCAATATCCGGCCCCAGCCGGAGCACTCCCCGCGCGCCCCGGCTGTCTACCGGCTTCAGCACCAGGGGAAGCCCGTGCCCGGCCACGATCCGGCGAAGATGTCCGGCAGACTCCACCGGGCAGAACCAGGGAATTGGCACCCCATCTGCGGCAAATTTTTGCTTCATGGCCAGCTTATCCGAAGCCAGATGAGCCGACTCACAACTGATGCCGGGCAATCCCATCCGGGCAGCCACCCTGGCCACCGTAAGCGGAACGTCCGAGGCGATACACATGACCCCGTCAATGGGCCGGACCGTGCGGTGATAATGCCAGGCAGCGCTTACCGTAGCCTCGACATCATAAGTGCTGGCGATAAGGCGGTCATCTGCCACAGCCAGGCCGGGAGCGCGAGGGTCCTGGTCGCTGACCACAACGTGCAGCCCCATCTGTCTTGCCAGTCTGATCCCCGGCACAGCCTCGATGCCGCCGCTGATTACGAGCAGTGTCCGGTTCAAAAGTAGAGCCCTCCATTGACATTGATGGTCTGGGCGGTGATATAGCTGCTGGCATCCGAAGCCAGAAACACCACCACCCTGGCCACCTCTTCGGGTGTGCCAAGCCGTCCGAGCAGGATGCTCTCGGCTGCCCTGCTGACGGACCCGGCCTGCATCCCGGATGCAGCCATGGGCGAGGCAATCAGCCCGGCGGCCACGGTGTTGCAGCGGATATTGTCCCTGGCCCCAAAGCGGGCGACGACCTGACCGAGCGAAATGAGACCGGCCTTGCTGGCTGCATAGTGTGCTGTTCGCGGCCCGCCATACTGCCCGCTGACCGAGCCGATATTGACGATGCTGCCCCCTCCCCTGCGGCGCAAAGCGGGAAGGGCTTCCTGGGAGCAGATAAAAGGGCCTTTGAGATTGACGGCCAGGATCTCGTCCCAGTCCGCATCCGTGATCCGGTCAAAATCGGCTGGCCGGTTGATGCCTGCATTGTTAACCAGGATATCGATGCCTCCGAAAATCCGCTCGGTCGCCTGCATCGCAGCCCTGACCGATTCTCTCTCGGTGACTTCCATATGGAGGACAAAAGCCCTGCCTCCCAGATCGTCGATTTCATCGGCAACCCGATTGGCTGCATCCTCCTGCGCCTGGTAAGTCAAGGCCACGCTTGCTCCCTCTCCAGCCAGGGCAAGGCAGATGGCCCGGCCAATCCCCCTGCTCCCTCCGGTTACCAGGGCAACCTTGTTTTCCAGTAATTTTGCCTGCTTGTCGGTCATTGTTTCCCCCTCAAAACCTTCCTGACCGCCAGCACGATATCATCCGGCAGAAGGTGGTATTTCCGGGCCAGGTCCTGCGGGTCTCCCGACTCGGCAAAAAGGTCCCGTATTCCCACCCGCTCCATCCGGACAGGCACGGTTTCGGCCAGGACTTCGGCCACAGCGCCTCCGAGGCCGCCCAGGATCGTGTGGTCTTCGGCGGTCACCAGGCAGCCGGTCCGCGATGCCGAATCCGCGATGATCTCCCGGTCAAGGGGTTTGATGGTGGACATATTGATCACCCGGCAGGAAATCCCTTCCCGGTGCAGCCGTTCGGCTGCCTCGATCGCCCGGTGAACCATGACGCCGATGGCAATGATGGTTACATCCCGGCCTTCCCTGATGATCGAGCCCCTGCCCAATTCAAAACGAAGTCCCTCGTCGAAAATGGTCGGCACCGGGCTTCTGCCGGTCCGAAGATACACCGGCCCATCCAGGTCGATCACCGCGGGCAGGGCTTTTTTCAATTCGACAGGATCAGCCGGTGAGACAATCGTAAAATTGGGAATGCTCCGAAAAACGGCCAGATCCTCGATAGCCTGATGCGTGGGACCATCCGGCCCTACATCGAGGCCAAGGTGACTGGCGGCGATCTTGACGTTGAATTTCGGATAGGCAATGGAATTTCTGGCCTGTTCGATCGATCGCAGGGAGGCAAAGACCGCATAGCAGGTCACGATGGGTATCAAGCCGAGCGTGGACAGCCCGGCGGCAACGGACATCATGTTCTGTTCGGCAATGCCGCACTGGATAAACCGGTCGGGAAACTCCTGCCTGAAAAAATGCGTGCCGGTCCCCCCGGCCACATCCGCATCGAGAACGACAAAGTCTGTGCGTATCCTGCCTAATTCGACCAAAGCCCGGCCAAAGGCTTCTCTCATGGTAATCAATTTATCTGGACCTCAATTCACCAGGCCCGCCAATATTCTCGCATCCGCATTCCTGCAGGGCACGGACTCTTTCCTCGCCCAGGGGAGCCAGGCTGCCATGCCATTTTGGATTATTCTCCATAAAAGAAATCCCTTTCCCCTTGACCGTATTGGCCACGATAACCGACGGCTTCCCCTTCGTCTTCCGTACCCGGTCGAAAGCATATTCGATCTCTCTGAAATCATGGCCATTAATTCCTATGACATGCCAGCCGAAGGAGGCCAGCTTACTATGCAGGGGCTCAAGAGCGGTGACATTGCTGTTGAGATCGTCGCTCTGAAATTTGTTATAATCGATGATAGCCACCAGGTTGTCGAGCTGGTAATGGGTGCCAAACATGAATCCCTCCCAGACCTGGCCTTCGTTAAGCTCTCCGTCGCCAAGCATAACATAGACCCGGAAATTCAACCCTGCCCGTTTCCCCCCCAGAGCAACGCCCAGGGCAAAGGAAAAGCCCTGCCCCAGCGAGCCGGAGTTAAACTCGACACCCGGGGTCTTCAGGCGGTCCGGATGACCTTGAAGCATCCCGTCGATGCGGCGCAATTTTTTAAATTCTTCGGTACTGAAGAATCCCCTCTGGGCCAAAGCCGCATATAAAACCATGCAGGAGTGCCCTTTTGACAGAATGAAGCGGTCCCGGTTGGCATCCTGATAATTTTCGGGAGAAAAATTGATTTCCTTATGGAACAGATAGGTCACGATATCAGCCGCTGACAGGGCTCCACCCGGATGTCCGGATCCTGCATAGCAGTTCATAATGATGATGTATTTCCTCAGTTCGGCTGCCAACCGCTCCAGCCGGTCTTTTTCATCGTTGTCCATAAGCTCATCTCCTTATTCACCTTCTCTCCAGAAAAGATAAACGAAAAACCGGAAAAACAGGGATAATATTTGTCAAGGACAGCAAAATCAGACACTGACCACTTCAGACCGGCCAGAAGGGCGATCATCTCCCGGCCGGATGTGCCTCCCATCGAAGCGGCTGATCTTCTCATGGCATTATAGGCATTGATCCCTGAAGTAAAGGTAGGATAGCCGACCGAAAGGTTGCCGAATCCGGCCCGCTCAAGCAGAGCCAGAGTGCTGGCCTCGTCAAGCTCCTGAAGGTGCCAGGGCCATATTCCTGTCTGGCGAAGGTCATCGGGTGAGTCCGATGGCGAGCCGGACACCGGCCCCTGGTTTACCCGGTAGGGAAACAGGCGTGAGTTCGGGGTGCTGCCGATGAGCCTTCCTCCGCTGACCAAAACCCGATCAGCCTCCTTCAGCAGCCATTCCGGCTGGCTCAGGTGCTCGATGACCTCAAAACAGACCACTGCCTCGAAGGATGAAGCCGGACAGGGCAATTTTTCCGCCTGGCCAACCTCAAAGGTCAGCCGGTCGCAGTCTGCCCACAGCTTTCTGGCCAGTGCAATTACCTGGGGATCATTGTCCACTGCCCGCAGGTGAATCGAGGGATTGAGCACGGCCAAAAGGTATGCGCCAAGGCCAAGGCCGCACCCGATTTCCAGGACCCGTCCGTGCAGGTGCTGGCTGGCATAGGCGTATCTGGCCAGAACCTCGCAGTCGTAGGGATAACCCGCTACCAGCCCCTCGGTTGGCCTCTCGCCTGCCCGGTCACCATGAGCCAGATTCTGAATTGCCGGAGCAAAGGCTTTGAGCCTGTGCACAATTCGGGACTGAACCTGGCATACAAGGGCCCTGGACAGGTGGCGGTCATCGATCCGCGGGCTGGCAGTCCAGGCCATATCCGCCTGGGGCAGTGATACCTGGACAGGCTCCTTCGAGGTGGGATTAATGGCCGCAACCTGCGGGACAAGGGCTGCCATCAGAAGGGCCACATTCCCGCAAAAGTCATTCAGGGGAAAAAAGGCCTGCCTGAATGGCTTCTCCCGAATCCCGGCAAGTATCTGCCCGGTCTCAGGCGAAGAAACCTGCCCGTAAAAATTTTCAGGCAGGGCATACACTTCCCGGATGCCAAAGGATGAGAGTACATCCCTCAACGATTCTTCCTGCTTCTTCAGAATGAGAGCGGCACTTCGGCTGGTATCCAGCCTGGCCAGAAAAGGAGCAGCCAGCTCCCGGCTACAGGGAAAAGCCAGAAGTTTCATGACAGCCTTGCCCTTTCATACAGCACAGTGCGAGGTTTTACGCCGTCATCGGCTGCCCCCCTATGCACTTCAACAGCAGCATACTGCGGGAACTCCTTCAGGATCATTTTCCCCAGCCGGTCACAAGAAGCATCTGACAACATGGTCTGCCCATTGTTCCTCCCCGTGAGCCTGACGATGACTTTCTCGCTGGTATAGCTTTGGTCAAGGATGACTCCGATCCGGGGGGGCACTGCCTCCCCTGCCGGGGTCCAGTCGTTCGGCAGGGCCTGCCCATCAGCATCCAGTACCTCAAGGCGGATGCCCTCTCTCTCCAGAACATCAGGGGCAGCGTAATCCCGGACAAAGCGGCTGATCTTTTCCCGGCGTTTTCGCCTGGCCAGGTTTTCGCACCGCAGCATGGCATCCCGGATAATCGACTGAGACCGCTCATCCGGGATGCGATCCGAGTAGAAATGAGAGCTGCGCTGGTGGAACAGGGTCAGGTAGTCCTCGTCATACTGAATAAGGTTTCTTTCCCGGCAATACCGGGCAATTTCAGTTCCAGGCAGGGGGGTAAGTACGCTGACCGTAGGATTATCAGGCTCGATTTCCTCCATAAAGCTCAGGGTCTCCTGGATATCGGACTCCGTTTCCCAGGGAAAGCCGATCATGAAAAAAACCGATAAGGAAAGCCCTGCATCGCGGATGATCCTGGCTGCCCGGCGAATCGTCTCCTGAGAGCTCGACTTGTTAATGGCATCGAGGGTGCGCTGTGAACCGCTCTCCGCTCCGATGGCCACGGCCACGCAATTGGCTGCTTTCATTTTCCCGATAAGCCCCTCGGAAACCATGTTCGGATGAATCTCGCACCACCAGCGGAATTCGGTCTTCGGCAGCCCGGCCAGGCCGCGCTCCTGCATCGCCTCACACAGGGCAATGGTATGCTCCGGCCTGGTCACGAAGCAGTCATCCTGGAAAGAGAAAAAGGAGGTGCCGTATTTTTGCCTGATATCGAGAATTTCATCAGCAATATAGCCCGGCGAGTGCCGTCTGACCTGGCGCGACCAGGTGGTCCGCGCATCACAGAAAGCACAGGCAAAGGGACAGCCTCGGGAGGAGAAGATGTTGCCAAAGTCATTCGGCGGCATCATATGGCTGTGCAGGATACGGCTGCGGTCGGGAAAGGGGATGGTATCAAGATCCTGAATCAGCGGCCGTGCCGGATTGTGAATAACCTGCCCCTCGTGTCCGTCTTGCCGGTAGGACAGCCCGGCGATATCCTTACGAAGGATATTCCCCGCACGGCCCCCTCCTCCATCGAGCAGCATGGCCAGTTCGACCATGCTGTGTTCGCCTTCACCCCGCACCACATAATCTGCCTGAGTGCGGATCAATACATGCTCTGGATTTGCGGTCGCATGCGGCCCTCCGACCACAATGGGAACATCATCGCCCAGGGTCTCCTTCAGAAGGCGGATAATGGTCCTGGTGATAAAGAATTTGGCTGTCCGGGACGAAATACCGACCAGATCGGGCTTACAGTCTGCAATCGTGGACACAACCTCGCGGTAGATAGGGTGCGCATCGTTGGTTACCGCGGCGAGGTATTCTTCGAAGCGGTTCATTTCATCGTAATAGCCGCGGTTGCAGACGCCAAGGCGCTGATGCGGGTTGAAGTCGGCATTGTAGATGACTACATCCTGAAACCCTTTGGCTCGGAGCGCCGCGGCCAGGTAGTCCAGGCCAAGGGGCACGCTGCGCTGATCCTCGTTCAGGAAGCGGAAAAAAGGCGGGTCCAGCAGCACTATCCGCCTGATATTCCTTCTGTTCATGACTCACCTCTTTGGTTAAAGGTTGGCAAATTCTGCCTTCAGCCTGCGGACGCGGCTCTGATAGCGGCTTTGGAGCTCCGGGATAAGACTGGCTGCATCCTGGGCAATCCGGTCACTGTGCTTCACCTTTATCTCTTCGATGCCATCCTGATAGGTTATCCTGCCCTGCCTGATCATGGCTGCGGCCCTGTCTGCGGCGATCAGAGAGGACAACTCAGCCGGGGTAAAATTCCCGGTCTCGATATTCGGTATGGTAAACCACAGGCGATCCAGGGAAAAATCGGCTGTCAGGAAGCCGTTGTCAACGCATATATCGTAAAATTTCGTCCCCGGAAAGGGCTGGGCAAACCTGATCCCCCGGTAATCAAGATCCAGAGCATTGATCAGATCGAGCGAACACTTGATATCCTCGATCGTCTCACCGGGACTGCCCACAATCACATAGCCGAAGATCTTTTCAATTCCTGCCTGCCGCGCCCGTTTGACAACTGCCGCCACCTGCTGGTTGTGGTAGAGCCCTTTGTCCATGATCTCACCCTTGACCCTGTCCGAGCCTGTTTCGATCGGAAGATCCAGCCGGTACATGCCGCTGGCCCTGGCCAGATCGAGAAGCTCAGGGTCGATCTTCCAGAGGGCAAAGCCTGCCTCAGGCAGCCAGGGCAGGCCGATGCGGTGGTCGATCATGGCCTGAAACAGCCTTTTGGAAAACTGCGGCTCGTTAATCATATTATCGTCATAGAAGTGAAGCTCACGGATACCAAATTCATCGCGCAGGCGAAGCATATCTGAAATAAGGCGTTCTACCGGGCGGGTCCTGAACAGACGGTTGCTCACCGCTGGCAGGGAACAAAAATGACAGGCCAGGGGGCAGCCCCGTGACGAGAGAATACCCATCATAGGGTATGCCTTATGGATTCCGTGTCGATAGCCGCTGTCGTAATCACCCAGGCTGATCAGCTCAATGGCCGGGAAAGGAACCGAATCCGGATCAGCTATACTCTGCCTGGGGATCGAGATGATGGAGCTGCCATTGCCAGCGTTGCTCCTGCATGCGTCATCATCCCGGAAGGAAAGCCCCGGCACCTGCGATAAGTCTCCGCCCCTTTTCAGGGTCCGGCAGAGCCGGACTATGGCATCCTCCCCCTCGCCTGAAATCACGAAATCCACATCCCGTGACCTGAGAAGAGTTTCCGAAGATGACGATGGGCCGATGCCGCCCGCAACGATGAGCGCATCGGGCAGATTCTTTTTCAGCAGCCTGGCAAAGTAAAGGGCAGCCGGAATCTGATGATGCCAGGTGATGGAAATACCGATCAGATCGGGCTGAAAGGCGATGGATTCCTGTACGATCCGGCTGTCGGAAAGACCCATGCGCTTTTGCTTGCCAAAATCTTCGACGGTATCCGTTTGCCTTTGGCCATCGAGGATTTTCAGGTCATACTCGGACTTGAGCGAGGCTGCCAGGTAAAGAAGCTCGAGGGGAGGATGCGGGTCCTCATGTCCGATATGCTGATGATACACAAGCGGGGACCGAAAGAGCAGTACCTTTTCGATCTTCCTGCTGATGGTGCGGCTGCCGGTTGTGCGGCTGCGGCTACTGGTTTGGATCAGAGTAATAGGCATGGTTTATTCCTCATCGAGTTTTCATTATCGCATCGGTCATGGCCGGGTGGCTATCACCACACACTCACGGCCAAGGCCGCGCCCGGCCAGAGCCGAATAGAATTCGGTCAGCAGCCCTCCGGCACCTGCGGCTTTCAGGTTAAGCTCAAGGGTCTTTCTCATCCCATGCACTTTGCGGCCGACAGGGTCATTCCCCACATAGTTTTCCCCCATCAGGAGAAATAACTCCATCGGGAAGGTCGCTTCCCGGTGGACAGGCAAAAATCCTGCGGCGCGGATACAACGCTCCAGGGATTCAAAGCAAAAATAGTTGACATGATGCGGCGGAGCTAACCACCAGGGCTGATAATTCAGTGACTTGCAGAGAATCCTTTGCAGGGGATTGTAATCGTTCGGCACTATCACGCACAGCAATCCACCGGGATCGAGCAGATGGCGATGAATCAGGCCAAGCATTCCCGCAGGATCGGGAATATGCTCCAGAACCTCGTGGAGGTAAACCACATCGAATGTGCCAAGCAGCCTATGGTTGCCAGGCTGTTCAACCATACGCTCGTCCAGAAACCCTTCGATAACCGCAAGCCCCAGTTCCCGGCTGTGGGCTGCGGCCTGCGCGGAAGGCTCGATTCCCAGAGTTTCCCAGCCAAGCTTGCGGCCATGCAGCAGAAAAAAGCCGGGGCCTGAGCCCACATCCAGGATGCGGCGACTTTCGCGGTGCGGTGGAAGGAATTTTCCGAACAGGCTGTAGAGCCGGTCATAGACCAGATTCCACCAGTCGAGATCCTCCCGGTGCCGATCGAGATACAGCGGCTTTTCCACGGTGTAATATTCCCGCCGGTAGATGCGCTCAAGTTCCTCCTGCGTCGGGACCGGCAGGATGTGCCTGAATCCACACCTTTGGCACTCGATCACCTCATAATCATTGCAGGCATCGATCACCAACCCTCGATGATCCTGCCATTCCCTGAACAGAGGAGAATCAATTATCGGATCAGGAGAAGCGGCTGATTTTTCAGGCATATATGCTATGCTCCCTGAGTCTGTCGGCTATTCTGCGGGCAATCCTCTCTGCTCCCCGGCCATCGATGAGGCGGCTGGTCATTGGAGGGCCGGAGGCTCCCCTGGTTAAAAATTCCCTGACCGCATCAGCCAGAGCCTGCTGACTCATCTGGCTGAATACACCCAGGCTCTTTCCAAATCCGGCTGCAACCAGGCTTGAGGCCGATTCAGCATGGTCCCCGGTCAGGCAAAGATAAATGGCCGGAACCCCCAGGGCAGCCAGCTCATAGGCCGTGATTCCGAATGAGATAATAGCCATGTCTGCCTGAGACATCAGGCCGGGCAGGTCATCTCCTGGTGATTGTACGGTAAAGCTGCGCCGTGCTCCGGCAAGCAGGATTTCCAGTGTCTCCCTCTGCTGAAATGCCGGTCCCGGCACCAGCACGGCTTCAAAATCCTCAGCTAACGTATCGAGCGCACGAGCGGCAAGCAGAGTCAGCCCGGCAGGGTCGCTTCCTCCCATAGTCACCAGCACCAGCGGCTTGCTATGGAATGGCCGGGATGGCGACAGCGGAGGATGAGCAAATTCGGGCCGCAGCACCACCCATTCCCAGCCTGCCTGAAGCTGGCCGGTAAAGCCGCGCCAGTCAAGACGCTGTACCTGGGGTACGGGCGGATAGAAGGCCAGATCTGCGGCCAGCCTGCGCTCGCCGGGATCGTCCAGGACCGCGATCAGGATTCCCTGCCTGCGCCAGATATCCACCACCTGCCGGGGCAGATCATCCCGTACATCCAGGATCAAGGCCCCGGCATCAACCGTGTCAATCGCTTCCTCAATCCACCTGCGATAATCAAACGGCTGCTGCTGATCAGGCTGCGGGGGAAGAAGCTGCTGCTTATCCGGCTGGGGGGTAAGGACCGGATACCCTTTCCTCCGGACCATCTCAAAGGTCGGTGGGCTATGGCGCATGGCAAAGGCAACGGAAAGCTGATGCACCCGGCAGAGCTCATCAGCCAGGGCCAGACAGCGGACCACATGCCCAAGGCCGATTTCCGGCGAGCCATCACAGCGAATCAGAACGGCCTTCCCGCTCATCTCAACGCCCCCCTTTGCAGCTTCCTTTTCAACCTCTCGGTTTCAGCTCACCAGCCGCTTGAAGCCGGAGTGACTGATCGGCCCTTTCAGCATCTTCTGCACGTTTCTCTGGTCAATGGCCTTATAAATAATGGCAAAGGCCTCACGGCAGGCGACTGTATAGGCGTCGATATGCTCCTGCTTATGAGCATAGCTTGCCTTGAACTGGCACCAGGCCAGGTAGCCTCTCTCCAGCATGAGCTGAGTGAACAGGGTCCGAAGGGCCAGCGGGTCGTTCCCTTCGACCCCTTTGATCTCGAAATGGCCCAGTGTAGGAAGGCCGCTGACCCGGATCGGGAGGCCGGTTTCGTCAGACAGATTCCACCACAGGCTCTGCACCTGGCCGCCGATATGAATGATATGCTTATCGACCTGCAGGTTGCGATACTTGCGAATAGTGGCCAGAGCCGCTGCCGGACCGATGCGTTCGGTCCAGTTCGTGCTGCTGATGAAGCTTCTCTGAGCTGCCTCCATGACATCTCTTCGCCCCAGGACAGCAGCCATCGGATACCCGTTGCTCATGGACTTGGCGAAAACGGCCACATCCGGCTCGACTCCGTACCGCAGATGAATGCCTCCACAGCCCATGCGAAATCCTGAAGTGATTTCATCGAAGATCAGAACAGCCCCGGCCCGCCGTGCCTGGGCCTGCACGCTTTTCAAAAAATCCACCGGAGCTTCATGACCGCGGGCAGGTTCCATGATAATGGCCGCCAGGCTCTGGCCATGTCCAGCCATCAGCCGGTCAAAGTCCTCCTGGTCCCCATAGGTGAAGCTCAGGGCAGAGCCTTTCAGCGCCCTTGGCACCCCTGCCGGTTCAAGTCCGGGCAGCAGTTGCGCATCCAGGGCCGAGCCATCCCCAAGATTGGCAGCCAGATACCAGTCATGCCAGCCGTGATAGCCGCACAAGGCCACCTTGTCCCTGCCTGTGGCCGCGCGGGCAAGGCGAATGGCAATGGCTGCCGCCTCACCGCCGGAGCGGGCATAGCGCACCATCTCGGCCCAGGGGTGAAGCCCGCAGAGCAGCTCTGCCAGCTCCACCTCTTCAGGGCAGTTGAGCGTGCATTGCGTGCCGCAATCAACAGCCCGGTGAACCGCCGCATCAACATCCGGATCAGCATACCCAAGGATGCAGGCTCCAACGCCCATGATGGAAAAATCAGTGTATCTGCGGCCATCGAGGTCCCAGACGTGCACCCCCTGAGCTCTGGAATAATAAGCCGGCCAGTTGTCAGGGAGGAACATCTCCGGCCTTTTCGACAGCAGTTGAGTGCCGCCGGGAATAAGTTTTTTAGCCTTTTTGTAAAGCTCCTGTCCTTTGCCCATAGAGATCAAATGAGGAGTATTCATCGTTTCTTATGCCTCTCGTGCCTCTCAATGGTTTCCTTTTCATCCCATGATGCTCTTTCCTGGTTAACATATCTTTGAGCATCCACTCCTTCCCAGACCTCTTTTCCAACTCCTTTTATGTCATAGAAGCTGACTTTTTGGCCTCCTTCATAAATAACCTTGCCTTCTTCCAATACTTGACTGATAAGTGAAGCATGCACTTTCCGGCGCTTTTCAACTTCCTCTTGAGTATAGACAAGTATATCTTTCGGCATGGGCAATCCACGCAAACAATGGTATGCTCTCGTTGCTCTTTTTGTGGGGGACTCATTAGATTGAGAGACAATAACCAGGATATCAAGATCGCTATCCTCATTTGGTGTCCCCCGGGCATATGAACCAAAAAGAATTATTTTTTCAGGCTTAAGTTCTTCAACCATCCGCTGGGTAATCTCACTTAACTCAGCCTGTAAATCCTCTTTCACTTTTATCACCCCCTATCTCCAGGTAAAACCTTTATCCAGTAAAACGGACATCTCACTTAAAGGGAATGGCACTTACATAAGAATTAGTAATTCTCCCGCAGAGACGCTGAGACGCAGAGGATATCATTGAAAAGTAAAAGTAAAACAAGTTCCTCCTTGTGCCTTTTTACTTTTTGCTTGCTTCCAGGCCGTTGACACATCGATATATCCCGACTTTCATCAGGACCTTGCCGGATTGGTTGTTCTCTGCGTCTCTGCGTCTCTGCGGGAGATCTTTTTTCCCTGTGTGCTTTGTGTCCTCTCTATATTATAAGCTTGGCTTATGTAAGTGCCATTCCACTTAAAGGCATTATATCACGAAATAACCCATACTTATTATAAGGAATTCCCTACCCCCTCACCCAGAAAGCCTCATACCCCTCATGCCCGATAAACCGGGCATTTTTCTCCCTGAGCGCAGGATTACTTTTCAGATAGCCCAGAATGTCCTCTATCCCGAAACAGGGATTTTGGCTGTAGAGGGCGCGGTAGATGTCCCTTACCAGTTCAAGGTCTTCGAGGTTGTCAACGGTCCAGCGCATCGAGGAATAATCCTTTTCACTGGAAAGACAGCCCACCCGAAACCGCTCAGGGTGCTTCCAGATAAAAGGGGTGACATGCTCCCGCTCAAGCGGATCTCTGGCTTCCAGCCAGGCCTGCTCAAGGGCGCTGAAGCGTATCGCCTCAGCGTCGAGGCCATCGGGAAACCTGCCCTGCCGGAACTCCTGGTTGGCCACGCCTGCGCCGGTGGCCAGTCCCAGATGATCGAAGCTCCCTGATTCAACAAACTGAATCAGCAGCCTCCTTACCAGATGCGGATCAATGAGCGGGCAATCGCCGGTTATTCGGATGACAATATCGGGATGCTCTTCTTTGGCTGCCTGGTAGAAGCGGTCAAGAACGTCGGCCTCGCTTCCCCGAAAGCAGGCGATACCGACACTCTGGCAAAAGCTGGCGATCCGGTCATCAGCTTCCCGGTCGGAGGTGGCCACCATGACCCTGGCGATTTCCCGTATGGACCCAAGCCGCTCCACGATATACCAGAGCATGGGCCTGCCCAGGATTTCCTGAAGCACCTTGCCGGGAAGCCGGGTCGATCCCATACGGGCCTGGATGACAGCTATTGTTTTCATGGCAGGTACTCCACTTTCCCCCTGTTCAACCCCACAGGGACGGGTTTATCGGCTTTTGCGAGATATTCAGCTCCAGGGAGTCCCAGGCATCGAGTATTTCCTCATCCATAGTGCCAGTGGTACTCAAGGTGCCACTGCCAGCACCCAGGACAAGTGCCATATTTTCCCTGATCTGGTCTGTGCTTTCAGCTCCGATCACCAGGATCGCCTCCCCGCTCCTGTGCAGGGCATAACCAAGGGCAAACCCTTTGCGGTCAAGGCCATACTCCCGGCAGAATGCCTCAAGCTGGAGCATGGCTGGCCTGGCAAAGGAGAGATGTTCAGGCAGGTCTTCCAGTGGCATCAGGATCAGACCCTGGAGAAAAACGCTGCGCAGGAACATCTGTTTTTTAAGCTGCCGTGCCTGCTCAAGAGCACCGGAAAAAATCAGCCGGCGATCAAAGATGTTGAAAGGGGCCTGAATCAGATCAATTTCATCAATAGCCAGAGCGTCCCGGGTCTCTTTCGGTGTATACACCGAAACCCCTAAAAAGGCCGTCAGGTGCTGCTCTTTCAGCTCCGCAAGGCTTGCCCCCAGCCCTGTGCTCCATTCGGCCAGCCAGGAGGCCCGATGGAGCATCAAGCCATACAGCGAATCGACACCCAGCCTTTTCAGGGAAGTCAGGACACTTTCCCGCAGGCAGGATGGGTCATGATAATTCAGCTCAGGGTGTAATTTGGAGATGACTTTTACCTGGCCGCTCACTCCCAGGGATTGAAAGCACCTGCCAAGGACCGCTTCACTCTCTCCATAGCTCTGAGCCGTATCAAAGATCCTCACCCCAAAGTCAAAGGCTGTCCGGATGATCTCACAGGCATCTTCCGGCGATGGCTGCCCCCGGCGATTGGCCACTCCGTAGGGCATACCAAGCTGGACGGTTCCAAGGGCCAGCCGGGAGAATACTTCCGCATGCCCATTATTTTCTGGCCTGTCTATCAGATCTGCCCGCTCTTCCATATACTCACCCGCGTCTTCCTTCCTGCCCGCAGCTCACCCATTCCTGCCGCAGGCCCTTGAGCGGCCGCAGCCCATCAGCAGGGTCTCTTCGCCAGTCGCGGTCCGGCAGTTCACTCCGGGCCGGTTCTTTCAATCCTGTGCCATCTGCCCGAAAACCATCTTTCACCTGGTCGATTACCGCCTTGATCTGCTCCGGCAGCCAGCAATGCCCAAGGGTAAACTCCTCGCCGGTGCCGTCAAGGTCAAGATGAAATTCGATCACCTCTGCCTGCCACCGATGAATGGCCCGCTCGATCACGCCCGGTCTGACACTGTGATCGGACCAGCCGACCCTGATCCTCATCAGGCCGGTCAGTTCCGACGACTTCCCGCTTCCAAATTCCCTGCGCAGCGTGTCGATGGCCGCCAGATTGCAGTCCGAAACCGGCGACGGATACCCGGAAACGCAGTGGAGGATGGTCAGATCGCAGCATCCCGCCCGGTCAAGCGCCTCCACAGCCTGCCTGATCTCATCGAGTGTGGCCATGCCCGTCGAGAGCACAACCGGTTTTCCGGTCCGGGCACAGGCAGTGAGCAGGTCAGTCCATAAAAGCTCATAGGAAGCGATCTTATAAAAATCGACATAAGGGAAAAGCTCATCCACTGCCCTGAGATAAAAGGGAGTACAGGAGAACTGAATCCCTCTTTCCCTGCATCTGGCCCAAACTGCCGGAATGAAAGAAAGGGGAATCTCCCACCGCTTTCTGGCCCTGTGCCGGGAGCTTGCAGCAAGAATCTCAGGTGCAAAAAGCTCTTCGACCCTGAACAGTTGGAACTTTACTGCACTGCATCCGGTCTGAGCGGCCAGATCGACAAATTGCAGGCATCTTGCCAGATCCTGATTGTGGTTACTTGAAACTTCAGCTACGAACTCAGGCTGCTTCATACTATTTACTCAGCCAGCTCCATAGAAATCTCTGATCGCTTCAACAATATAATCGATCACTTCATCGGTCAGGCCGGGGTAGAGTGGCAGGATCAGCGACCTGCTGAAGTAATGCTCCGCCCTGGGGAAATCTCCCCGTTGATATCCGAAGCGGCGCCGGTAATAGGGCTGAAGGTGAACCGGGATATACATGGCATGGGCACCTATTCCCCGGGAACGAAGATGGATCAGCAATTTATCCCGCGCTTGTGCCTGTGCTGCATACAGATGCCAGCAGGAGCGGACCCCATCCCGCTCTTTCGGCAGGACAAGCTCCCCGATGCCGGACAGCCGCTCCTGGTAATGAGCCCAGATTTCCCGCCTTCGCGCGAGAAAAAAGGGCAGCCGCCGCAGTTGCACCAGGCCGAGGGCGCACTGGAGATCGGTTATCCGGTAATTGAAACCAAGCTCCTGCATTTCATAATACCAGGGGGGGAAAGAGCAGGGAACGGGAGAAGAGACGGAAGCAGTACCTCGATTCGAACGGGGAGCGGTGAGCGTTGAGCCGTGAACAGGAAAAGCGCAGTCCAGATTCTGAAATTCCGAAGGATCTTTGGTGATTCCATGGTTACGAAGAAGACGTAAGGTGCGGGCAATTTTCGGATCGTGAGTGAGAATCATCCCCCCCTCGCCTGTAGTAATTGTCTTGACCGGGTGAAAGCTGAAAATGGTCATATGAGAATGAGAGCAGGAGCCTACCGTGTGCCATTCACCTTTTTTATCGCGCCAGCGGGAGCCCAGGGCATGAGCGGCATCTTCGATGACCGTCAGATTCCATGCATCGGCTATCTCCCGGATGCGCTCCATATCGCAGGGCTGTCCGGCAAAATGGACCGGAATAATCACCCTGGTTCTGGAATTCAGCTTTATCTTGAGCTCATCCGGATCGAGGCAGCAGGTATCGGCCTGAATATCGGCAAACTTGGGTGTTGCGCCGCAGTAGATCAGGCAATTGGCCGAAGCCAGAAAGGTGTTGGGGGAGGTGATCCCCTCGTCACCGGGCCGTATCCCGCTGGCCAGGGCTGCAAGGTGCAGGGCAGCCGTGCCATTGGCCACGGCAATGGCGTACCGTGCCCCGCAGATTTCAGCCACAGCCTCCTCAAACTCCTCGACCTGCGGCCCCTGGGTCAGATAATCCCCTTTCAGGGTCCTGACTACAGCCGCAATTTCCTCTTCATCGAGCCATTGCCGGCCGTAAGGAATCGTATCCATGCTGCTGGTACTCCGAATGCTCTTCTATGAATTGTCTCACATATTCCTGAAGCTGCTCACCGGTCAGCCAGTCGGTATTGGTATCGCTCCGGTAGCTGAATCCCGGCGGACAGGGCTGCCCTTCCCGGTTTCCATTTCCATGATGGCCGCTCCAGCCGATCACGAAGTATTTGTCATACTCTCGGGTAATACGGCTGTCATTTTCATCGATCATGATCTCATGCAGCTTTTCTCCCGGACGGATGCCGATGGAGCGGAAGGTGCACTCAGGGGCGATGGTCCTGGCCAGATCGACCAGCCTCATACTGGGGATCTTGGGCACGAACACCTCGTTCCCCTGCATTCTTTCAAGGCAGTCCAGAACAAAGTCCACTCCCTGCTGCAGGGTGATCCAGAAGCGGGTCATCCGCTCATCGGTAATGGACAAAATCCCGCTCTTTCGCTGCCTGAGAAAAACAGGGATGACCGATCCCCGGCTGCCGATCACGTTCCCATAGCGTACCACGGCAAATTTGATGTCCTGAGAGCCCGCGTAGGATTTTGCAGCCGTGAATATCTTATCCGAGCAGAGCTTGGTGGCCCCATAGAGATTGATAGGATTACAGGCCTTGTCCGTACTCAGGGCGATTACCTTTTTGACTCCCGCATTGATAGCTGCGGTAACGACATTCATGGCCCCGATGACATTGGTCTTGATCGCCTCCATAGGGTTATATTCACACGAGGGGACCTGCTTGAGAGCTGCGGCGTGAATAACGATCTCAACCTCTCTGAAAGCGTGCAGAAGCCTTTGCTGGTCCCGGACATCACCGACCAGATACCGCATCGGCGACCTGTGCTCCTGGGTGTCGTCCGGAAACCTCTGCCGCATTTCATACTGCTTGAGCTCATCACGGCTGAAGATGATCAGCTTTCTGGGCCGGTAGCGATCGAGAACCGTCCTGCAAAGCTGCTGTCCAAAGGACCCGGTACCGCCGGTAATCAGGATTACTTTGCCGTTCAGCATTTTTCCCGCTCCTCTTATGAGTTGCTCATACAATAACACCTGGAGGCACAGAGATAAGCCTGGACAAAAGCGAAGGATCAGTCGGCAGACTCAGGGCTCGCTGAAGAACCAGATGGAAACTGAAAGTGAGAAGGTACTGGAGTATGGAGATGGTTTTTCCTATTCCTTGGCCATCGTTACCGAATATTACAAGCAACTTCTGTGCCACTGAAAAACTGCCGGCAATAAAATTATGGAACTGCTTGTTCTTAAAAAGATTAGACTGTGACATCCTTTGCGCGGCCGATTGGGAAGGCAGGTTGTTTACGCAAAAAAAGCTCCTATTTTGTGCATATTTCTCACCTGATCTCTCCCCTTGCTAACCCCCTGCCTGAATAAAGTGCACCCTGATCCAATCTCATGGGTTTGCCAGTTGCAGGTTGTCGGGCAATGTGATAGATTTAGCCCAAACTGCCGAACACCTTTGTAAAAGCCTGATGCACAAGAAAGGTCCCGGTGAATTATACCGGCTGAGGAAGGGGGGGAGACATGCAGGAGATCAATATCAACCGGTTGCATAATTTTGTCGCGGGCTCCCGAAAACGATTCGAGCACTACCTCGGCACCATGGTGGAGATTCCGACGGTGAGCACGGACCCGGCCCGTCAGGGGGATATCCTGAAAGGGGCTGCGCTGGCTGTCGATTATCTGACCGAGATGGGGGCCAGAGCGGAAATCGTCAAGACCGGCGGTCACCCCATGATCTTAGGCCACTTCGATGCTTATCCTGATGCACCTACGCTTGCCATTTATCATCATCTCGATGTTCAGCCCGCCACACCTTCCTCAGAGTGGCTCCATCCGCCATTCAAGTTTACCACTACTCTGGATGGGCACTACCTTGGCCGGGGCACGACCGATGACAAGGGGCCTGCCCTGACTGCGCTGTTTGCAGCCGGCTTTGCCCGTGAGGAGGGTATCCCGCTCAACATCAAATTCATCTGGGAGATGGAGGAGGAGATCGGCAGCCCGCATTTTGCAGCCGCCATCAGTTCCCGGAAGGAGGATATTCACCCGGATTCGATCCTGGTGCAGGACGATGCCTGGATTTCCCGGCAAAAACCGGCTATCACCTATGGGATCCGGGGACTGATGACCGCTCTTATGACCCTGGGCACGGCTGAGCGGGATACCCATTCGGGGCTGGTGGGTGGAGCAGCCAGAAATCCGGTGGCTGAGCTTTGTCAGGTCATCAGCCAATGCCTCGATCCTCTGACGGGAAGGGTCAAAATCGACGGGTTCTACGACAGGGTGCGAAAGCCATCCCCGGAAGAGCTTAAGGAATTTGAAAGCGTTGATTTCAAGGTTTCCGACTTCCAGAAAGCCCACGGTCTCAGGCTGCTTCGTACCCGGGATGCCAGCCTGATCCTGCAGGCCACCTGGTGCGAGCCTACCTTTGAGGTTCACGGCCTGGTGGGCGGATATCCGAGCAGCGAGGTTGCAGCCATCGTCCCCCGCAGCGCCGAGGCCAAGATCAGCACCCGGCTGGTGCCGGACCAGGTGCCCAGGGAGATATTTCAATTGCTCAAAGATCATGTGGCCAGGATCAACCCCGATGTGGCGGTCGAACTGGACAGCATCCTGGAACCCTTTCTGACTGAATTTGCCGGCCCCCATGCCCAGGCAGCCAGAGAGGCGATAAACTTCGGATTTGGTCTGAAGCCTGTTTTTATCCGCGAAGGATTGTCGATCGGCAGTGTGGCCAGCATGCAAAATCTCTGGCGGGTGCCCATTGTGCTGCTTGGCCTCAGTCTGCCCGAACATGGCTATCATGCCCCGAACGAGTATTTCGACTGGGCTCAGGCATCGGGAGGAATCAGGACCCTGGCCTACTATTTCCACCGGATCAGCCGGATTGGGCGGGGGGAGTGATTATAGCGGTTCTCAATTGCGTATCCTCCAAAAAGACAAAGGCAAAGGACACCACAGAGGCACAGAGGCACTGAGGTACACAGAGGGATATGGGTGGCATAGAGAGTACAGAAGGCATAGAGAAAAGCAAAGGAGAATAAGTATGACCACAATCGATGCCAATCGGCTGAATCGTTTTATCGAGGAATCACGCAAGACGTTCGAGCACTGCCTGGGAGGGCTGGTTGAGGTTCCGACCGTGAGTACGGATCCCTCTTATCAGGACGATATCCTGATGGGGGCCGGTCTGGCTGCCGGATACCTGACCGAGATGGGAGCCAGAGCGGAAATCGTCAAGACCGCAGGACATCCTCTGGTCATAGGTCACTTCGACGTTCAGTCCGAGGCACCTACTATCGCCATCTATAATCACCTTGACGTTCAACCCGCTTCGCCCTCACAGTGGCTCCATCCGCCATTCAAGTTTACGGTCACGATGGATGGGCATTACCTGGGCAGGGGGACGACCGATGACAAAGGGCCTGCTCTGGCTGCCCTCTTTGCCGCCAAATTTGCCATGGAGGAAGGCTTTCCACTCAATATCAAGTTCATCTGGGAGATGGAGGAAGAGATCGGCAGCCCGAATTTTGAGGCCGCTATCAGGTCAAAAAAAGACGACATCCGTCCTGATTCGATTCTGGTTTCAGACAGCATCTGGATTTCCCGGAATAAACCATCCATCACCTATGGCCTCAGGGGGATGATGGCCGCCACCATGACGCTGACCACTGCCGACCGCGATGCTCACTCCGGGCTGGTAGGCGGAGCAGCCAGAAATCCATTGGCCGAGCTCTGCCAGGTCATCAGCGAATGCCTGGATCCTCTGACCGGCAGGGTGAAGATTCCGGGATTCTACGATAAAGTACAAAAGCCTTCTCCGGAGGAGATCAAGGAATATGAGAAACTGGACTTCAATGTTTCCGAGTTCAAGAAGGTCAATGGCCTGCGGATGCTTCGCACAGAGAATGCTGACCGGATCCTTCAGGCTACCTGGTGTGAGCCCACCTTTGAGGTTCATGGCATGGTGGGTGGCTACATGGGCAGCGGAGTCATGACCATTGTCCCCCATACGGCCGAGGCCAAGATCAGCACCCGGCTGGTGCCCGACCAGGTACCCGGAGAGATATTTCAGTTAGTAAAAGATCATGTTGCCAGAATCAATCCCGATGTAGTGGTCGAACTGGAGAGTACCCTGGAGCCTTACCTGGCCGAATTTTCCGGTCTCCACGCCCAGGCAGCCAGAGAGGCCGTCAGCCTGGGATTTGGCCTGAAACCGGTCTTTATCCGGGGAGGCGGCTCTATCGGCAGTGTAGTCAGTATGCAAAACCTCTGGCGGGTACCCATTGTGCTGCTCGGCCTCAGTCTGCCCGAACATGGCTATCATGCTCCGAACGAGTACTTCGACTGGGCTCAGGCTTCTGGCGGGATCAGGACCCTGGCCCATTATCTTCACCGGATCAGCCGGATGGGCCGGGAATAGAGGCGGCTTTCCATCCAGTTAATAAACGGTCATATTCGGGAGATCGTGCCAGGATATTGTACCAAGGAAACCATCACAGGACAGGCAGTCTTGAGTTGATGAGAGTCCGAACTTACAGGGGTGCGTTTTCAGGTTCTCCCTGATAAGCGCCGATATTCTCCTTGAGGTGTTCTAAAAGTGCCTTTCTCTCCTGAATCTCCTTTATCTTATCAAGAATGATGTCTATTTCCGGATTGAAATTACAGAAGCCGAAAGAGCAATCCACACTGAGCAATTCATTGAGCTTATAGCCCAATGCTATGATTTCTTCGTTCAAATCTTCTATTTCCCTTCCCAGCAGTTTTTCTTCATTTTTCGTTCCCATTTTCTTATCCTCCTTAACCTGTTCCCTGTGAACCTGTTATCCACCGGCTCTAAGTGATAGACCGGGTAAAAAACCGGAGTTGGTACAGGTCGTGGCAAAGTTAGCCGCTCGCATGGTTATGAACGGCCTGTACTGAAAATCCGGCCTTGTGATCTGGCATGCCTTACCTCATGCAAGAGCCTCCTTTCCTCCTGACTTTCATTCTTCCAATTCCGGGAAATAATCGTTCAGGCATTACTCAAGGTCACTTGCCGCTCAATGTCACGTATTGGGTCACGTATTGCTGGGGACTTAATAACGCGTGGATATTGTTCAGGTTTTCGTGATCTGCTTCTTCTTTGTTCAATTCTTATGCCATATGGTTTCTCCTCGGTAACTGCCTGATATGCTTGATATACTTGGCATTGCGAGATCATCGGGTCCAAGTGTGGAGGGGGCGGGTGGAAAAAACTATGGGCAATGAAATAGGGATGCGGCACAGCCTCACAATATCAATTAATTGCAAATACGAAAAAATATGGAGTCAATACATACACTATATGGACTTCACATCATGATTTCAGGATTCCTCTTTGCATGGCGAAATATTCTCCAGTCGGGAAGAATTGCCCAAATAAATAAGAGTCCCATAAAAAGGATGGATATATACATAGCAATTATGGCAGGCAGCAGAAAACCGGCTATAAGCCTGCTGATGCCTTCACAATCAGTCTTTATTTCCATTTGTTTTCCGCTACTTCTATGTATTTTCCCCCTCTCCATGAATTATTATCCAACCGGCGAAAGCTATTGTGGACACAAGTTTTTTATCCAAAAACAGAAACTTACCCTTATAGCACTGCCTCGGTCAAACCTTGATCAGGATGTGGTACGGGACTTGCCTTATTTGAAAGTAATGAATTTATGAAAACTGTGGTAATGCTTCTCATCTGGTAATAATTAAATAGGAGGAGATATATTTAATCACCTGATCGCCTATGCCATAGCATATTATATAAAGGCATCATAAGCTGCATAAGCTGCTCCTCTTGCATAAGCTGCCGCTCTCAATTATCGCCATGCTCAGGGCTGTTTTTTCATGTTCCCGCTTCTCTCTGTAGTCAATAGTTACCCGCTTTGTTGAAGGATCAAGTGCTGCTCATTCCGGCTGCACAGAGAAATGGAAGAGAGATAGCCTGTTCAATAATCAAAGCGGTGAGGCCTGGAATGCCCATGAGGATAAAAATAAATTATGAAAGGAGGTGAAAGACTGGCAGCTCAGAGTAAATCCAGGGAACATGAGCGTTCGGTCAAAGCGGTTATTCGATCGAAGCAGTTATAGGAAAGGGGTGAATAGAGAAGGAATTCAGAACACAGCGTGTAAAGTGATGAGTGTCAGATATTATGATAAACCCGTAATGCATTGATTGTATTAAGTATCTGCAGGTTAGCAAAAAGAAAGGGGTTTCAAAAATGTTTGCCAACAGAAAACTTGCGCATGTCTTCTTCATCATGGTCAGTCTACTGGCTTTATCCTTAGCTTGTTCACCGGCTTTGCAGGCTCAAAACTGGGCCGCTATGCCCCCTTACAATACTTTGTGGCCATTGTGGTCACCTGCTTTATCACCTGTTGACCCGGTAACCGGATTACCCACACCGATAGTAACTGAATTAACCCATAATACTATATTGCCTGTCGAGCCTGGATTAACCTGGTATACGGAACTCAGCTATCCATGGCTTCTGTATAACACTCCCGCCGGAATGGCTTACTATGATCCGATTGACGGCGTTAACTTATGGCCACCCGCATTTTTCATGTCTCTCCCTTTACCACTGACTCTTCCCCCGGACTATGCGAATCTGCCGCCTACGGATCCAGCCTGGTTAACCGCCACACTGCCGGTGGCTAATTCGGCTATCCTTGGTTTCTTACCTGCATTTGGAGGGGCACCGATAGTATCACCCACATTCTTACCTCTCAGCGCTCTTCTTCCTCCTCTTCCTCCTCCTCTTCCTATTCCTACAGTCGTTATCCCTACTGTTGTTGCACCGACAGTCATTGCACCTCTGCCCGTTCCTACTATCGTTGCACCGACACTCGTTGCACCGACAGTCATTGCACCTCTGCCCGTTCCTACTGTTGTTGCTCCGACAATCCTTGCTCCTACCGCAGTTATTATTTAAAGGAAATCTATTATTCTGATCCTTTGAGTATAAAAGATGGGGATCTGCTCAAGAGAGAGTGGGATCCCCTCTTTTTTTCGCTGGGGAAAAACCATATTATGGTATCTATCGTATTATGAGCGATAAAGATTTCATAAAAAATATGGATTTACACATATCAGCTATGGCATTCGCCAGGTAAGCCACTTTTGCCAGTAAGTGCCTTCACAGACGGCCTTATCTCCCCTTTGCTTCTCGCTATTTTTATGTATTTTTTCCCCTTATATAACTAAGTCCAGCCAGCGAAAGCTATTACGAATACATATTTTTTTACCTGAAAACAGAAGCTTGCTCTTATTAGCACCGCCTTGGTCAAGCCTTTATCAAGATGTGGTATGAGACTTGCCTTGTCTTAGGAAATAATTCGGATTCAAAGAAAATAGCAAGAGCGTTTCTCATTTGTCCATAAGGAAAGTAAAAGGAGATATATATTTTGATCACTTGATTGCCGATATCATAAGCCACTCATAAAATATCTTAAGCTGCATAAGCTGCCACTCTCAATCAACGCACTGTAGAGAGCTTTTTCCATATTCTTGCTTCTCATTGTGGCTATCAGGTTTTCTCTTTCTTCAAGGCTGAAGTGCTGCTTATTCCTAATCTGATACAGATTTGAAAAAGTATCAGTTTCTGCTGTTTCTGCTTGTCTGATTCAACAGAGTTAGTTTGAGCAGGGATATGCCTGCCTAGAGGAATGCCAGAGAGCATATTTATAACCAAGGCAGCTAAGCTTCGAATGCCCGTCAGGATAAAACACCTTATGAGAGGGGGTGAAAGGCCGGAAAATAACAGCTTATTATGAGGAAGTGTGAGCTTTCAACCAGAGCAGTTACAGGGGAAAGGGGTGAAGAAACAGGAGGAAACTGAGGGAATAAACTGAAAAGTGATGTGTGTGAGGTGTTGTTATTTGTCTGTAAATGTATTGATTTTTTTTTATTACCTATAGGTTAGCTAAGAGAGGTATCTTGAGAATGTTTGCCAATAAGAAATTAGCGTACTTCTTCTTTTTCATGGTCAGTTTAGTGGCTCTATCATTAGTTTATTCACCGGTTTCACAGGCTCAAAACTGGGCTGCGATGCCTCCTTATAACACTCTATGGCCACTGTGGTCTCCAGCCCTGTCACCTGTTGATCCGGTATCCGGAATACCTGTCCCAATCGTGACTGAGTTAACACCTGCTACCGTATTGCCCGTTCAGCCCGGTTTGACCTGGGATCCTGCTGCAGCAAATCCCTGGCTGCTCTACAATACTCCACTTGGCATGGCCTATTATGATCCAATCGGTGGAGTAAACCTGTGGCCACCATCGAATTTTCTTGATGCTTCCGGCAGTCCGCTGCCTATCGGCCTCCCGCTTGACTATGCATTTTTGCCCCCGACTCCGGCCAGTTGGATAAACACCAATGTTCCTCTGGGGAATGCATACGCCTGGCTTTATTTAATGAGCATTCCAGGATTCATACCCCCGATCGCACCAGTTATAGGACCATTAGGCTTTACGGGCGTTCCGGGCATTACGGGAATCCCGGGAGTCCCAACCGCACCTCCAGGCTTCTTCCTGCCCCCAAGTGCACTTCTTCCCGGTGTCGCTCCTCTTCCCGTTCCGACGGCTGTTGCACCTCTTCCCGTTCCGACGGCTGTTGCACCTCTTCCCGTTCCGACGGCTGTTGCACCTCTTCCCGTCACTACCGCTATCGCTCCCCTGCCTGTTCCGACGGTTATTGCCCCAACAGCTCTGGCTCCTCTGCCCGTTCCGACGGTTGTAGCTCCTACTGCTCTTGCTCCGACAGCCCTTGCACCTCTTCCCGTCCCGACGGTTGTAGCTCCGACCGTTGTAGCTCCGACAGCCGTCATTTTGCAGCTTACCGCTCCGACCGCTGTTGTACTGCCAGCTACCACAGTTGTACCAGCAGCTATTTCCGGCTTGCTGTTTCCCTTTATCTAAAGGCAGAATATTGGCCTGATTTTCTGGCAATAAAAGATGGAGTCCCGCTCAAAAGAGGGTGGGGCTCCATTTTTTTTTCGCAGAGATTGATTTTCAACGACATACCGCAGCCAGAAAAAAACAATAAACTGCCCGTATTTCTCTTACCTTCAGAATTAGCCTCACAAGTTGACAACATAAGCTGCCATGTAGTATATTTATTTTAGTTAATTACCCTTAAGCACTCATATTTATAGTAAATTTTAGTTCTCCTTAGGAGACATCATTCCAGGGAACCATCAGAGGCAAGTAACATGAGCGAAGATGATCTCAAAAAAATTGAGGAAATTTTTACCCGCCAGACAAGTATCCTTACTGAGAGCTTTCAAAAAAAGGTGGATACTCTCACCGAGAGCCTTCAAAACAGGGTGGATACTCTCAATGACAACTTTCAAAACAGGGTGGATACTCTCGATGAGAGCCTTCAAAACAGGGTGGATACTCTCGATGAGAGCTTTCAAAAAAAGGTGGATGCTCTCAATGACAACTTTCAAAACAGGGTGGATACTCTCAATGACAACTTTCAAAACAGGGTGGATACTCTCGATGAGAGCTTTCAAAACAGGGTGGATACTCTCAATGACAACTTTCAAAACAGGGTGGATACTCTCGATGAGAGCTTTCAAAA
>JBFLZW010000045.1:30618-81521 GCA_040755755.1 bacterium
TGGATACTCTCAATGACAACTTTCAAAACAGGGTGGATACTCTCGATGAGAGCTTTCAAAACAGGGTGGATACTCTCAATGACAACTTTCAAAACAGGGTGGATACTCTCGATGAGAGCTTTCAAAACAGGGTGGATGCTCTCAATGACAACTTTCAAAAAAAGATTGATGCTCTCAATGACAACTTTCAAAACAGGGTGGATACTCTCGATGAGAGCTTTCAAAAAAAGGTGGATGCTCTCAATGACAACTTTCAAAAAAAGATTGATGCTCTCAATGACAACTTTCAAAAAAAGGTGGATACTCTCAACGAGAGCTTTCAATGCAAGATTGATGGCCTGGCCGCTGATTTCCATCGCTGGACCAGTATCCTGGCGGAGGATTTCCAGCATAAGCTGGATATTGTGATTGAAGGCCATCAGATATTGAATGAAAAAATCGATCGCCTGGAAAAAGGCCAGATGGAGCTTTCCGCCAGGGTTGATAAACTGGAATTGATAAGCCTCAGACTGGAACAGCGACAGGCAAAACTGGAACAGCGACAGGCCAGTCTTGAGCAACGGCAGGCTGATCTGGAACAAGAGATCAAGGCGGTAAAAGAAGAATTAGGAAAGAAAATTGATGCGGTAGCTGCTGACCTCGCTGCCCACCGGACCGATACTGAAATACATAAAGCAGGCTATCGGGTATGTGACAACAAGGATTACAGGACCTGATAACTGCTTATGCTTGTGATAAGCATAGTTGGTTACAGCGTAAAAACTCAAGAGGCAAACACTCTGGGGTGTCTGCCCCTTTCTCACCTCCCATGAGTTAAAATTCCCGCTACTTCTCCCCAAGCTCTTTCTTGAGGGATTCGAGGGTGTTTCTCTTGGCCTGTTCTACAGATTCTTTGGCAGCCTGGGCTGCATTTTCAAAATCTTTGGCAGTGATATTCCTTGAATCTCCCATATTGTCAGATAGTTTACCACACCCGCACGTATAGCACATAGTCTTCACCTCCCTTCCCCAGCCAGTTTTTGGATATAAGCCAGATGCTCCCTTTGGTGTAATCACCCCGCTTTCCAAGTTCATCATTCTATCGGTTTTTTTCTTTAAAAGAAACGGCCATTTCTCCTCAAAATAGAGAGATCAACCAATGTCTTTGTTTTTTCCGACAAAGAGTAAGAGGCCGGGCGTGAAGACTGCATGGCCCTCTCCGGTTGTTGCTTTTAACTGAAATTTGGGATAGACTGCTACCGAGCAGGTTATTGCTTCGGCTTGGAGAAAAGTATAACCTGATCCTGAAAAAGTATAACCTTTAAGGGAGAGAATATAATGGAGGATGCAAGATCATATCTGATTGATGAACAACCAGCGCCTGACCTGCTCCCTTACCTGAAAGGGAGAAGATCTATCAGGAAGTTCAAACCTCAGTCTGTGCCCCGGGAGTTGATTGACAAGATCATGGAAGCGGGCACCTGGGCACCTTCGGCGGGTAATGTCCAGCCGTGGTATCTCTATCTTATTTTTAACCGTGAGCTAAAACAAAGGCTCGCTCAGGCGGCTTTAGAGCAGCGGTTTGTCGGAAAAGCTCCTCTGGTCATTGTGGTCTGTGCTGATAAAAGCCGGGCCCAATCAAGCTATGGGATACGAGGAGAAACCTTATATTGTATCCAGGATACTGCCTCGATGGTCCAGAACATGCTGCTTGAGACATTCAGCCTCGGACTGGGAGGCTGCTGGGTAGGGGCATTCCGGGAGGAAGATGTAAAGGCGGCTCTGGATATGCCTCACCATCTGCAGCCTGTGGCCATCCTGCCCATCGGCTACCCTGATGAAAAGCCCGGTCCGCGAACGAGACGAGATTGGCGGGAAACAGTGAAAGTTATCGAATAGGGGTTTTTCGGATAAGGCGAAAACGGCGACCAGCATGGTTCATTACTTCATTATCTTATGCTGAACCGGCCGTTCTCCTGGCAAATGAAACCCTCTTGCTGCAACTGGTCCAGGCTTGTTTTTACCTTCCGGGGATTCATATTCACCTCCTGCATGATCTCACTTTCGGAAAGGTTTGGCCTGGCAAGTAAAATCTTCAGGATTTTTCCCCGCACCTGCCGGTTGGAGCCCGCAAAAGGTGACTGGAGCTGATAGTGAGCGCTTTTCCTGTTCGGATTCCGGAGTTCTTTTTTCAGCTTAACTCCATAATCCATCAGTGCATAATACCATTGCCGGGGATTGGACGGATCCAGGGTTTGCGCGACCAGGGGAAGAATCTCAGCATCTTTGACCTTGTCCCGATGGGTGAAAAAGAAATGGATAAATACCCGGCGGATGTTGGTTTCAATAAAAACTGCGGGCTTGTTGAAGGCAAAAGCAGCGATTGCCGAAGCTGTCGGACGGCCGATTCCCGGCAAGGTTACCAATAATTCCACATCTGAGGGAAGATTTCCGCCAAACTCTTCCATGACCATCCGGGCGGCTGACTTCAGGGACATTGCCCGGCGGTTATACCCCAAGCCCTGCCACAGGCTCAGTACCTGGTGAAGAGGCGCGCTGGCAAGTGAGGCGAAATCGGGAAAGGTAGCGATAAACTGTTCATACTTTTGCGCGACTCTCTCTGTCTGCGTCTGCTGAAGCATGATTTCCGAAACCAGAATGTGGTATGGATCGTGGGTCATCCGCCAGGGGAACGAGCGGGCATGCTCTTGATAATAGCTGTAAATGACCCTTTGAAACCTGCTGATGCACTCCGGGGTTAAACCGTTTTCGCCCGGCAGGCACTCGGTGGGTAACTTCATTTTTCTCTCCGGGTAGGTATAGTCAAGAGGCTTTAGGATGGATTTTACGTGTCGTTCCGTCCGGCCAGGGCGGCTTGATATCCGCTGTCTTCAGGCAGATTGGCCCGTGCGGCAGCCGTAGTGGCTAACTCATCGCAGCGCTCATTTTCCGCCTGACCATTATGCCCCCGAATCCAGCGAAATTCCACCGAATGGAGCTGAAGCAGTTTCAACAGCCGCTCCCAGAGGTCGGCATTCGGCACCCGCTCTTTCTTGTCCCGCACCCAGCCAGTGGCTTTCCAGCGGTAGACCCATCCCTTGGTTATGCTGTCCACCAGATACCGGGAATCGCTGGTGAGAATGACCCGGCACTTTTCCTTGAGAGCCTCAAGTCCGGTGATGGCTGCCAGGATTTCCATCCGGTTGTTGGTTGTTCTCCGGAATCCTCCGGATAGCTCCTTGCGGTGCTCCCCGTAGCGCAGGATAACCCCGTATCCCCCTGGCCCCGGATTGCCGGTGCAGGCCCCGTCAGTATAAATTTGCACTTCCTTCATAACCCTTCTTCCCTCTCCGGCATCACGCCTGATGGCGTGATGATGCCGATGGTGATGATGCTCATGGTGACGATGATGATGCCTCCGGCGGGATCATCCTGAAAGGTGATCCAGCCAGAATATTATAACTGCGGGGGCCACAGGTAAGCAAGAGGTCCCACGCTGAAAGATTATCGATAAATTCACCCCACAACTGGGGATAGACCGGATGATGAAACCGGAAATACTGAACGCCAATTCCTGCCTTGGCAAAAGCCTCCTCCTGGATAAATTTCCGGGCTTCGTATTGGGCGAGGTAGGTAGATGCCTTGAGCCTGTGGCAGATTTCAATCAGCCGCTCGTTCCCGGTGGCCTCCACTGCCAGGGATGAGCTGAGCTGCATTTCAGTGGGGACTGAGAGGGAAGTCTTCAGATAGTTGATGATCCTCAGGTTAAAATCAGCCAGTCCAGAGATTTTCCGCCGATAGGTCTCTTCCCAAAAAGGCCGGTGGTCCTCCCAGTAAGGAGCGTGGGCATAAGCTGTGCTCAGGCTGGCCAGGTGTTTCCTCGGCCAATCCTCGTCGTAGCAGATCTGCACCTCATTGATTTTTTGCAGCCCCTTTCCCTTTCTCCATACCGGAATGGTGAGCCACAAGGTCCCCTGATGAAACTTGAACCGGTTTCTGCTGACCCAGGTGGTGCCCCGGGGAAACTGCACATCATCCAGAAGGACCAGAAGGTCGCAGTGCAGGGCTTTAAAGAAAAACCCCAGCCAGGGGGAAAAGATTAGTTGATGAGTTGATATGATCATGGGGGCTGTCCTTCTGGTGATTGCAGGGAATCAGATATTATTTGCATACTCTAGTGTGAAAAAGTATTATTAAATTTTTCGATAGATATTTACCTTGACAATCCCAATAGCCTTTAGATATACTCTAAAATTAGAGTTATAATGGCTATGCAAGACGTCTAATATAAGACTATAATATATCTAACAATGTATTGTATATGCTTGAAAAGAATATTGCAAGTCTTAATTAATTATCCTAAATTCAACATCGAGGCTTAAAAAAGTAAGAAATAACAATTATTGAATTTAGGATAATTTTAGGATAATTAATGAAAGAGAGATCATGAACGAATATAAGGATGATTTGCCAAAATATAGAAATCCTCCTGTGGTAGAAGTTGCTCTTGGTGTATTTTTTGAAGATATTAAGAGTATGAAGTTACCACATTCTGGAGTTTTTTGGCAGAAAATTCGAAAGGAATTTCCTCGAGTTACTCATGCAGATCCATTAGGTATTTTAGAGGATGATATAACGAAGCTACCACTGCCACGTGTTTGGTTCATTAATGAGCATGAAACAAATCTCATCCAATATCAAACAAACTGCTTTTTTTTTAATTGGAGAAAAATCCCTTTTGCTGAAAAATACCCACGGTATTCTACTGTCAAAAAAGCTTTTGAACGGTATCATAATCTATTTATAGAATTTCTCCATGAAAATAACATGGGAAAGATCAGTTATAAGCAATGTGAACTTACATATGTAAATCATATTCCCAAAGATAATATTTGGAATTCTCCAGCAGACATTAACCAGATTATGCGAGATATAATATGGACAAAAAATGAGAATCGTTTCCTACCTGAACCGAAAAGTATCCAGTGGTTTTCAATATTCTCTTTGCCAGATGATTTTGGAGAGTTGAAAATATCACTAAAGCATGGAAAGCGAATATCAGATGATTATCCACTTTTTATACTTGAAATTTCGGCTAAGGGATTAGGTGGGGATCGTACTCCAGAGAGAATATCTGAATGGTTCGATTTAGCACACGAATGGATAGTAAATGCCTTTGCGGACATAACGAGCGATGATATGCAAAAAAAATGTTGGCTTCGGCAATCAAAAACTAAAAGGAGAAAATAAAGCATGGCGACTGCAAGCATTGAAAATGCTGTCCATACGTTTGCTTACCAACCTCCTTTTGAGTGTATCAGTTCCAGAGAGTATTCATATTTCAATAAAGAATGGACCCGACCCTTAGAGAATTTAAAGTTAAAGTCAAAGTTAAGACACAAAGCACGACGGTCGCAAGAAGAAGAAACATGGACGAGTACTAATACAGAATACGAAATAGAAGAGAGAAAAGACCCTTTTGAAGTGCTTGATGCTCAATTACCTCCAACAGATAAGGTTAAAAGAATAATTAAAATTGAATATGCAAGATGCATTAGGGTGCTTCCATACAAAGATCGTATATTGAATCGACTTAAGTGGCTATTAGATGCTACCTTGGATGAACCTGAAGCAGAAAATTACCTTAATCCTGACTCTGTGAATTTATTTTTGGAATTCATGAGATCAAAAGAGAGGTTAAAATATCCTGATATCATTTTATCTCCATCAGGTAACGTTTCAACGTGTTGGCGGATAGATGCGAATCGAAGCCTTTGTATTGAATTCCTCTGTGGACAATCCATTAGATTTGTTGTTTTCATTCCTAATCCCCTTCGAACTTTGCGTATTACTGGAACTATTCCGATTAGCATGTTGTGGGATACTTTGAGACCATATAATGTTGAACAGTGGATTACAAATGGTCGATAGTCGTGAGCTATCTCATTCAGAGCATATAGCTCGATATTGTAAGCCAACATCATTAACTGAAGACAAGCTACCTACGTGGTCTTCCTTCTGCCTTCGGTCAGGTGAATTATCACTCTCAGTAAATTGGTTAGAATTTCTTGATCCTAACAACAGAGACACTGCAATAGAAAAGCTTCGACAAATTTTTACTAAAAAATTTACTGGAGGAGTCAGTGCCAATGCCAAATTGGCTGTTTTGAATGTAGGTGAAACGATTACTCATGTAAGCAATGAGAACGGTCGTTTGTTAAAAGTTTTTCAGGAGCCACTAGATAACGATCCTTCCCATTGCGGTATACACAACCTCCCAGCAACAGAAGAAGAAGCAATGCTCATTGGCATGCTCATTGCCGAAAAGGTATGCGAACTTTATAGTGCTCGAAGCTGAGAACCCTGTAACTTAATATCAGGAATAAATCTCTAAACGGATTCATTTTATTTCACCTTCTTCAATAATTTTTCCTCCAGTAACCTCAGCACCTCCCGGCAAAACGAAGTTAGAGTATCATCACGGGCACCCATGACCAGCACCGTATCACCGGGCCTGGTTTCCTCGACCAGGGGTTTCAGCAGGGATTGCCGGTTTTCGCCGTATCGTGCATCTCTCCCTCTTGCCTGAATGGCCTGGGCAAGGTCCTGCGAGGAAATATCGCGGGTAGTGGTGCCCCCGGCATAGAAGATTTCGGGCAGAAAGATTACGTCCTGATCCGAGGTCCCCGAAGCCAGTGAGTCAATCAGCTCTTCCCGGAAAAACCGGGTCGGGCCAAAGCCGTGGGGCTGGAAGAGGACGATCAGCCTTGATTTCAGCAGGCTGGCGGCCTTAAGGGTAGCGGCAATCTTATCGGGATTATGGGCAAAATCATCAATCACCCGGATTCCCCGGACCTCGCCGATCAGGTCGAATCTGCGGCTGATCCCCTGAAAATCAGCCAGTCCCGCTGCAATATCGGCCATTGGCACGCCCAGATAGCTGGCCGCGGCTATGGTGGCCAGGGCATTGGCGATATTGTGGAGCCCAGGCACCCGCAGGCGAAAGGGTTGTCCCTGGCACTTGAAGGTACTGCCGAAGGGTTCCAGGTTGATCAGATCGGCCTGATATGCCGCATCGCCCGATGCAGCGGATACGTTCGACGCAGCAGATAGCATGCCGGTCGGCGCACCCTTCAGGGAGAAGGTAATGGTTCGGTCCTGATCCAGGGTTAATGAGGCGATGTTCGGGCAGTCTCCATTGACCACGATCTTTTCTCTGGTCTGGCTGGCAAAGGTCTGGAAAAGCTTCTTGAGCTCAGGAATGTCTTTATGGTCTTTGGAGATATTGGTGATAATGGCCAGGGCGGGACAATAATTGACGATCGAGCCGTCACTTTCGTCGCTTTCGGCAACGAGCGTATTCGAGGAGCCGGAGCGCATATTGTTTGGCCGCCCTCCACGCGGGAAGTTCTTCATGGCTCCGCCATTGATGATGGTCGGGTCCCGGCCTGCCTGGGTCAAAACATGGCCGAGCATGCCGGTGACCGTACTTTTGCCGCTCGTTCCGGCAACGGCGATTCCGTAGCTGTTGTTCAGCAGCTCTGCCAGGATCTCAGCCCGCTTCCGGACAGGGATGTTGAGCTGCCGCGCCCTGGCTACATCCGGGATGCTCTCTTCCACGGCTGTTGATACCACCACGGCCTCAAGATCCTGGTTCACTCCGCTGCCATCCTGGGGAAAAAGCTGAATGCCGCCTGATGAGTGAATGCCGCCTGATGAGAATGGTGAGAATGGTGAGAATGATGAGAGCGATGAAAGCCAATCGAACAGGGGTAAATTCACTCCAAGATCGTAGCTGCGGTCCGAGCCGCTGACTTTGTTTCCCCTGCCGATCAAAACCTGCGCCAGGGCACTCATACCGCTTCCTCCCACCCCGACAAAGTGATACGAAGACATAGATTACATCCTCCATTCCTGCTAACCGGTCCTGTTGGTCCTGCGATTGGAATCGCGTTTTTCAAGCAGTAATATTAACCGAGTACACGTGGCGATAAATCCATGGCCAGTCAGGCTCGACCAAGAGATCGCGTGCGGTATTTGGTGGGGCAAAAAAGCAGCCCCACCCTACATGTTCTCGCTCCCTTTCTCATGGGGGATAGCCATCCTCCACTCCCTCGTTTTCCTTTGGGGGGCGAAGGAGAATTGGGCCAGTGTATCCTGTATTGCACGAAAAGCCAGGTCCTCAGTCTGTGCCCGCAAGTTTACGGCATGAGGGCCGATAACGCCCCACATATCGGGATCAGTGACTTTATACAGGGCTATGGTTGGTGTGCCCAGAACTGCGGCCAGGTGGCTTGCTCCTGAGTCATTTCCGATATAAAGCGATGCACCGGCCTGCAACCGGCCCAATTCCTCCACATCATGCGGCCGCTCGACCCTCTCTCCGGACAGATACCGTGCCATATCCTCACCTTCTGCCGGTCCCAGAATAAATCGCACTTCGGGAAAACCCTGCTGCCGCAATTCATCAGCCAGGTCACGGTAAAATCGCGGAAGATAGTTCTTGGCCGGGCTGCCGCTGCCCGGATGAATCAGAGCATACTCACCCCTCCTGATATTCAAGGGAAGGCAAAAAGAGCATTGAATCTCATTAACGAAAAGCCTGCTCTCATCAGAAGGAAACGAGGTGGAGACCTCGACAGGAAAATATTCCCGGACAGCCAGACAATGATAGACAGCCACATGCACCCGTTTTTGAGGGAAGGGGGGAATGAGGGCCACGGGAAGGCGTGCGGATTTTCTCAGCAGGTCACGCACTGCCTGCCCCTCGGCAAGCCAGAGCACAGCCCCTATTGGCGAGCCGAGCACGGCGGGGATGCTGCGGCCATCAAAAAGACCGCTCATGCCGGATGATTCGGCATGGCAGCAGGTGTCAAGGAGGCCCAGTCCGATAGCCAACCGCATATATTCAGTGCGGCCAAGGCCGACAAATTGCACATCCGGCAAACTCTGTCTGAGGGCATAAAGTGCAGGCCAGGTTAGAATAAAATCACCAAGTGCCCCGCGATGACAAATCAGAAACCGATCCATAAGCCAATACTGTGTCTTTTCGTCAGAAGAAAGGAGTCGGTGACGAATAGAGAACCATCGATACTTCTGAATTCTGACTCCTGAATTTTCCCATACTTACTATAGCAGAAAGAGAGTATAGCAGAAAGAGAGTATGAAGTATAGTCCGATTCCTGACGATAAATCAACTACAGAGGCTATCATACCGGAAATAGTTAAAAATCGTACTTGACAAATTTCTTTAAATATTTTTATAGTATGAGGGGTATAAAGCACGTGAATCAACGCTCTGTGCTTAAAACCCGAAAATGCATTACCGTATGCATTAATGTACTCGTGATGTAATACAGGCAAAAGGATATCTCATGACCACGAAACGTGGGTATTACGGTTGTTTCGGCGGGGCTTTCATGCCGGAAATTCTGATAGCGACGCTGTCTCAACTGGAGAAGGATTTTTATGCGGCCAAAAGCGATCCCGGCTTCTGGTCTGAATATACCTCCCTGATGTCATCGTATTCCTGCCGCCCTACGCCTCTGACTCTGGCTGAAAATCTGACGCGCTACTTCGGAGGGGCCAGGATCTATATCAAGCGGGAAGACCTGAACCATACGGGAGCGCATAAAGCCAATAATGTCATGGGGCAGGGTCTTTTGGTCAAACGGATGGGGAAAAAGCGGGTCATTGCCGAGACCGGTGCCGGTCAGCATGGAGTGGCCACCGCCACCATGGCCGCCCGGTTCGGGCTGGACTGCACGGTGTATATGGGAGAAGTCGATGTCGAGCGGCAGCGGCCTAATGTCTTCTGGATGGAGCAGTTGGGAGCAACGGTGGTGTCGGTGAAGGACGGCTCCCGCACCCTGAAGGATGCCATGAACGAAGCCATGCGGGACTGGAGCGCCAGTATGGAGACGACCCACTATGTACTGGGCACGGTCTGCGGTCCCCATCCCTTTCCGGAGATGGTCGCCTATTTTCAATCCATTATTGGCCAGGAAGTAAAGCAGCAGATGCTCCAGCGGGAAGGACGGCTGCCGGACCGGATATACGCCTGTGTCGGCGGGGGGTCCAATGCAGTTGGCATATTTACTGCATTTCTTGAAGACAGGCAGGTGGAACTGCATGGTGTCGAAGCCGGGGGGAAGGGATTGGCAAGCGGACATCATGCCAGCCGCCTCGCTTCCACGGACGCGCGCGTGGGAATTGCTCAGGGGTATAAGACTTTCTTTTTACAGGATGAGGAAGGACAGATGAAGGAAACTTATTCCGTAGCTGCCGGACTGGATTATATAGGAGTGTCCCCGATATTGGCCAACTTGCGAGAAACCGGCCGGATCCAGTTCCACGCAGCTACGGATAATGAAGTAATTGAAGCGGTGAGACTGACGATGAAAAAAGAGGGTATCATTCCTGCCCTTGAATCTGCGCATGCCTTTGCCTACGCTTATCGTGAGGCCCCAACCTTGAGTAAAGATACAATTCTGGTCATCAATCAGTCCGGGCGGGGGGATAAAGACATTTTCACCATAGCCGATGCTCTGGGGGATGCCAAGTGGAAGGAGTTTATCATCAAAAAGGCCAGGGGGTATGAATCTCACTGAATATATTCGGGAAAAAAGAAAAACCAAAGACATTCTGTGCATGGCCCATCTGGTGTGCGGGTATCCGGATTTTGCAGCCAATAAGGAAGTCATCCGGATCATGGTCGAGATGGGTGTCGATCTGATCGAGCTTCAGATACCCTTCAGCGAGCCCACCGCTGACGGCCCTATGATTTTAAAAGCAAATCAGCTTTCCCTCCAGCGGGGAACCCGGGTCAGGGATTGTCTTTCCCTGATGAGGGAGGTATCAAGCCAATATCCCATTCCCTTTCTCTTTATGACTTACTATAACATACTTTTCAGCCGCGGTGTGGATGCCTTTGTTCAGGAAACGCGACAAGCCGGGGGAGTGGGGTTCATTATTCCGGATATTCCGCCTGAAGAGGGCGAAGAATATTTCAATGCCTGTCATAATAATTATATCTCCCCTATTCTGCTTATGACTCCCACCACCAGTCCGCAGCGGCTGAGTCTGATCGCCGAAGCTGGTGATGGGTTTTTCTATTGCGTAGCCCGCAAAGGAGTGACCGGGGCACAAACTCATCTGTCACAGGAGACCGATGAGTTCATCCGTCGCTGCCGGAAGGTGACGGATTTACCTCTGGCCATGGGCCTTGGCATCTCCCGGCGGGAAGATCTCGACTACCTGCGCGGCAAGGTGGACATTGCTGTCATCGGCAGCGCTATTCTTCGTACCTTTGAACAAGGAGGATACCAGGCGTTACAGAGTTTCTTGGAAAAATTATCCTAAAGGAGTCTTGGAAGCAGGGAGGAAAGAGTATCCCTTTCCGGCTTTCAGATTCGCTCGTGCAGACCGACGATGAGGACCTCTTAGGGGCAGGGAATCTCTACCCTGGATTTCATGTCTCATCCAGGAGCCGCCGTCTTCTGGCTGGGAGTCGATACTTTGGAGATGTTTTGGATAATCCCATAAAGAGAGTTTGGAGAATGATCAGAAACGAAAGAAACAATTTTGTGACTGCGATAGAAAAGTTGATCATGAAAGAGGAAGTAAGGAAGGACCTCCAGTCCTCCAGTCAACGAATCCTGGCTGAACTGCCTTCAGGATTGCTTTGGGAGTGGGATGACCGGTTTGATATACCCCTTTTGGTCTTTCCCAGAGATATGGAGGAAGAAATCGGTGCAGTAATTCATCGCAACTTTCCTAATCAGTGGGACCTCAATTCCATCAAAACGGCACCGCCGGTCATTCGAAAATTATTGGATAAATCCTTTGGTATCCGAGTCGGGCAAAGGGTGTTTGCCACGGATACCAATCAAGAAGCGTTTCTTTTCGCCTTATATTGGCCATGGGAAGACGGGGCTACAATCTCCCTGCGAATCAGCGTGACTGGAAAAGGAATCATAGGGGCCGACCAGGAAATGGTTGGAGAATATCTTCGCCAGTGGTTTCGGCTGTAGTGATTTGGTTTCAGTTGTAATAGGTTGCCCTTAGACGGTTTCGACTTTCGACGATCTGTGAATTGAATACGTGAGGATATCCTGCCCCGGGAAAAAGAGGGACAGGATATCCTTTGCAATGCATCACCCAAGCCTGTCCGTGTGAGTCTTCTTTACTCCCCGCTTCCTGAGATCCCGTATCGTTCCATCTTGTTTCGCAGGGTATTGCGGTTGATGCCGAGGAGGGATGCGGCCTGGACTTTATTGCCGGAGGTTTTGCGGATAGCCCGGTCGATCATTTCCTTTTCCAGGAGGGATATGGCATCGATGTCGGGCCTGTCTTTCACGGTGGTGGTAATCAGATCGAATACCTGGTCCAGCAGGGGGTCAAGACTCTGGGTCAGGTCTGCCCTGACCGGGAAATCGCTCTCTCTGGCTGACCTGATCTGGTCGGGAAGGTCCTCGATCAGGATCTCGTTTCCCTTGCAGATTACGATGGCCCTTTTCAGGACATTTTCCAGCTCTCTGACATTTCCCGGCCAGTGGTAGGCCAGCAGCAATTCCATGCACTCGGGCCTGATGCCGACGATATCCTTGTGCAGCTCTTTGGTGAAGCGGGAGAGAAAATAGTGAGCCAGAAGGGGGACATCCCCTTTTCTCTCCCGCAGGGGAGGAAGGTACAGGGTGAGAACATTCAGCCGGTAGTAGAGGTCCTCCCGGAACCACCCTTCCCGGACACCCTTTTCGATATGCTTATTCGTGGCCGCGATCAGCCGGACATCCACGGTGATGTTTTCGGAGCTGCCCAGCCGCTGGATTTCTCCTTCCTGAATTACCCGCAGGATCTTGGCCTGGATATGGATCGGCATATCACCGATTTCGTCAAGGAAGATCGTCCCCCGGTGGGCCTGCTCAAACCGGCCGATCCTTTTATATTCCGCGCCGGTGAAAGCGCCCCGTTCATGACCGAACAGCTCGCTTTCGAGGAGGTTTTCCGGGATAGCGGCACAGTTGATGGAGATAAAGGGGTAGTTACTCCGGCGGCCATGATGGTAAATGGCCCTGGCTACCAGTTCCTTCCCTGTGCCGCTCTCTCCGATCAGTAAAACATTGACGTCCCGTCCGGCGATCTGGCCGATTGTTTTATAGACATCCTGCATCCGGGCGGAGTCTCCGATAATGCTTTCTCCAGCCCAGTTCTTGTCATTGAAGGGCGGACAGGAAACCGGGCTCTTGGCGGACCTGGCCACTTCAAGGGCTTTTTGGATGGTTTCCCACATCCTGGCCATGTCAAAGGGCTTTTGAATATAATCATAGGCCCCCAGTTTCATCGCCCGGATAGCCCGCTCGGTGGTGCCGTGGGCCGTGACCATGATGGCCAGAAACTTCGGGTTCTTCTGTTTGATCGCTTCCAAAAGGTCCAGGCCCGACAGTCCGGGCATGACAATGTCAATCAGGGTCAGGTCAGGTGACAGCCCCTGTTCCAGAAGGTCTAAAGCCTCCCGGCCATTGCGGGCTGTCACGGCCTCGAATCCTTTCTCCTCGAATATTCGTTTCAGGGAATACCGGATTCCCCGGTCATCATCCACAATGAGTATGGTCTCAGGCATGGTAGTGTTTCCTTCAATACGTTATTGTTTCCTCAATCAAACAGTCGAAGCTGCATCAGCCGGGTGAGGACCCATCAGGCAGTATGAAGCCAGGGGCAGGATAACGGAAAAGGTAGCCCCTTTTCCTTCGGCGCTCTCGACTTCTATCTTCCCCTGGTGATCTTCGATGATCCTTTTGGTAATGGACAGGCCAAGCCCGATTCCTTCCTCTTTGGTAGTGAAAAATGGCTCGAAGAGTTTCGCCCGGATAGACTCCGGGATCCCCTGCCCATCGTCCTGGAACGAAATCCGCACCTGGCTCTCTTCAAAGGCAGTGGAAACTTTGAGTCTGCCTCCACCCGGCATGGCCTGCATGGCATTGAGAATCAAATTCAGAAAAATCTGGCGCATCTGCTCCCGGTCAGCCAGAGTGCAGGGCAGGGGCACAAGGTTCTGGTCCACCTCCACCTCCTGTTCCATAAGCTCATGGGAGAGCAGAAGGAGTGTATCGGCAATAAGCCGGTTGAGATCGACCCGTTCCATTTTCGGTTTGCTTGGCCGGGCAAAATCGAGAAACTGCTTGATAATCTGGTTAATCCGCTCGATTTCATTTTCAATGACCTCAATATCATCTCTGCGGATATCTTCCGGTGAAAGCCGCTCCATCAGGGAATGGATCAGAATCCTGATACTGGTCAGGGGATTCCTGATTTCATGGGCCACGCCTGCCGAAAGCTGGCCCAGGGCGGAAAGCCGGCTCGATTGAATCAGCTGCTCCTGGGTTTTTTTGAGGTCCTCGGTCGCTTTTCTGACCCTCTCCTCCAATTCCTCATTGAACAGCCGCAGTTCCTGATAGAGCTTGGCATTCTCGATAGCCAGGCCCGCCTGATTGGCAAAAGTGATCAAAGAGTCAACCTTCTCCTTGGTGATCATCTTGTCGCTCAGGATATAATCAGCAGTAATGGCTCCCATCACCCGGTCCCGCCCCTGGAGGGGAACAGCCACAAAGGACCGCAGGTTAAACAGCGTCTTAAGCTCACGGTTTACTCTGGGATCATTCCGGGCATCCTGGATGATGTAGGCTTTTCTTTCCGAAACTACCTTGGCCAGAACGCTTCCCTTGCTATCCAGAGGCAGGGCTATGGTTTTGATTTTCTCCTGCTCAATGCCTACCGCCATCCTGCATTCAAGGATATTCTCTTTCTCGTTGATCAGGTACAGGCGCACCCGGTCAAAACCGATGCTGTGCGTGACCCCTTGCAGGATGAGATGCAAAATCTCCTCCAGGTTCAGGCTGTGCATGGACTGACTGATTTCGTGAAGGATGGACAGTTCCCTCACTCTTTTTAATTCGGTAAAAATAAGGTCCTGCTTCTTGTGAAATTCATCGCACAGAGGATACGAACATATCCGGTACGCACTGTAATCCAGCCCCCTGGTTTCCTCTTCAGCCGGGACCCGAAGTCCGATGGTTTTATCGACGATCAAAAACATTGCCAGGGACACCCCAAATCCCCAGGCAAAAACTGCCGCCGCTCCAACGGCCTGAACAGCGAGAAGTTTCCATCCTCCGCCGAAGAAAAGGCCGTTTAAGGGTATGCCCAGGCTGTTCATGCTGAATTGCGCCCTGGCAAAAAGACCGACAGCCAGGGTACCCCACAGGCCGTTGATCCCGTGAATGGACAGAGCGCTGACCGGATCATCCAGCCGGATCTTTTCAAAAAACTCAACCGACAGGCCAAGAATCAGGCCTCCGACAGCACCGACCAGAAGCGAGATGCCAGGGCTGACCAGGGCCGCGGTAGCCGAACTGGTGACAAGACCTGCCAGAATCCCGTTCAACGTCAGGCTTATATCCGGTTTTCCCGTAAACAGCCAGGTTGCGGACATGATGGAAGCCACCCCCCCCATAGCCGCAAGCAGGGTATTCCCGCTGATCAGGCCGATAGCCGCCGGATTATGTGCCGAAAGGATACCGCCGCCCGTAAGCCCGAACCAGCCGAGCCACATGATGAATGTTCCAAGGGCAACCAGGGGAAGATTATGCCCTGGCAGGGGAACGGGGGCTCTGTCGTGATCGTATCTGCCGATCCGGGGGCCAAGAACGATGACTCCGGCCAGGGAGACCCACCCTGCCAGGGAATGAACGAGCGTGGCCCCGGCAAAATCGGTCATGCCCAGCCGGGAAAGCCACCCGCCACCCCGCATCCAATGCCCGGCCACCGGATAAATGAGGCCGCCGATCATCAGACTGTAGAGTATCGAGCCGATAAATTTCGTCCGCTCCGCCAGGGCCCCGGAGGCAATGGTAGCGGCTGTTCCGGCAAGGACAACCTGAAAGATCAGACCGGCAAACAGCCGATTGTCGATTCCATCCCCGCCGGTCTGCATACTGCGAAGAAAAAAACCGGATGCTCCGAACAGGCCAAAGCGGGTCTTTCCAAACATCAGGCCATAGCCGATCAGCAGAAACACCATCGATCCGATGCTCAAGGTGGATATATTCTTCATCACCACATGGCCGGCATTCTTGGCTTGGACGGAACCAGCCTCAACAAGCATGAGGCCGGCCTGCATGAGGAAAATGAGAAAAGCCGTCAGCAGAGCCCAGATCGTGTCCAGGACCTGGCCGTCAGGGAAGGCCCCTCTGCCCTGCTGCATCGCCCCGGCAGAAAGCGGTGTTAGGAGGAGCACAAGAAAAAACAGGGCTCCTATACTCCGCTTTGTGCCATGATTCGTATGGTTCTGAAAAGACAGCATCATTCCTCCATTATAGCCTGTCTTCCTCGAAAATCTCAAGTGAAAGATGAACTTCTCAGATGTCCCCCATCTTGCTGAGGAGCATCCCATATACTCCTCCCCCCTAAGGTTCAATGCTATTAAGAGGTAGCGGAGTTCATGCCCGGAGTTCAGGGCAGCACTTTTCCCCCTCGCCCCTGAAGGGGAGAGGCTGGGTGGGGAATAATGGTTATTACCAACTTTTCTCTCGAGAAAAGGTAAATGGGGAGCATCTGGGGAAATGGCTGCAAAAATGACAACCTGGCAGTGACACTCAGGCGAACACGGCAGCTCCGCCCCCGCAAGATTCTCACATGCTGATTTGCAGCCTTTGGATATTTCTGGCCAGGCCGGTATTCGACTCGACATCAATCACCACGCCATTCAGCCGCAGGTCAGTTTTGGCAACCTGAAACTTATACGGCATCTGGGTCAGGAACTTTTGGATGGCGATATCTTTTTCAACTCCGATCACCGAGTCAAAGGGGCCGGTCATGCCCGCATCGGTTATATAAGCGGTACCTTTGGGAAGGATCGTGGCATCGGCAGTCTGGACATGGGTGTGGGTGCCGATTACCGCGCTGACTTCCCCGTCCAGGTACCAGCCCATAGCCTGTTTTTCCGAGGTGGCCTCAGCGTGAAAATCCACAATGATAGTAGTGCACTCCCGCTGTAACTCTGAAGTTTTGGACACGGCTGTCCGGAAAGGGCAATCCAGAGGAGCCATGTAAACCCGTCCGGAAAGGTTCAGTACCCCGACCTTCTCTCCATCCCCGGTTGTATAGACTTCGGCAGAGTGCCCCGGTGCTTTCGGATAATTGGCAGGCCGAAGCAGCCGCCTTTCGGTGGAAATAAAATCGAGGATATCCTTTTTATCCCAGATATGGTTCCCTGAGGTAAGAACATCGATTTTTTCCTCCAGGAGCTGCTGCGCGATCTGAGGGGTTATCCCCAGGCCGCCGGCTGCATTCTCACCATTGGCAATGCAAAAGTCGATCTTATAATCCCGTATTATTTCAGGGAGTAACCTGCGGACTACTGTCCGTCCACCCTGTCCGATAATATCACCGATAAAGAGTATTTTCATAGAGGCAGCGACCCGTTCCTGGTTGAATGATTTTGGGGGAAGAAAATAAAAAAATGGGAGCAGGAAAACGTGCTCCTCCTGCTCCCACAGATGAGCGTGTTATTTAGCGTATTCTACAGCCCGGGACTCCCTGATCAAAGTGACTTTGATCTGGCCTGGATATTCCAGTTCCTCTTCAATTTTTTTGGCAATATCCTTGGCCAGGGTTCCCAGATGGTTATCGGAAATCTTTTCCGGTTCGATAATAACCCGTATCTCCCTTCCTGCCTGAATGGCATAGGCGCTCTCGACCCCTTTGAATGAGGTGCCGATTTTTTCCAGGTTCCCCAGTCGTTTGATATAGGTTTCCAGGCTCTCTTTGCGCGCCCCGGGACGAGCCGCAGACAGGGTATCAGCCGCCTGAATCAAAACGGCGATTACCCCTTTTGGCTCTTCATCCTCATGGTGGGAGGCAATGGCATTAATGACCTCGGGAGGCTCATTAAACTTTTTGGCCAATTCCGCACCGATCTTGGGATGAGAACCTTCCACCTCGTGGTCCACGGCTTTGCCGATATCGTGCAGCAAACCAGCCCTCTTGGCTAAGGGTACATCCACTCCCAGCTCTGCGGCCATAATGCCTGCCAGGTAGGCAACCTCCTTGGAATGCTGCAAGACATTCTGGCCATAGCTGGTCCGGTAGCGCAAGCGCCCGATCAGCTTTACCTCTTCCGGGTGCAGGTTATGGACACCCAACTCGAAGGTTGTCTTTTCTCCCTCTTCCCGGATGGAGTTTTCAATCTCTTTCTGACACTTGCCAACTACTTCTTCGATTCGGGCCGGGTGTATCCGGCCATCGACGATCAGCTTTTCCAGGGCATTTTTGGCCACCTGCCGCCTGATGGGATCATAGCCGGAAATAATCACGGCTTCCGGAGTATCATCAATGATCAGGTCCACTCCGGTAGCCATCTCAAGGGCCCGGATATTGCGCCCTTCACGGCCGATAATCCGTCCTTTCATCTCGTTGTTGGGCAAATCGACCATAGACACCGTAGCTTCCACCACCTCATCGGCTGCATACCGCTGAATGGCCAGACTGATAATCTCCTTGGACCGCTTATTTGCCGTCTCCTTGGCCTCTTCTTCGATCTTCTTGATGAACCGCATGGCTTCATGCCGGGCCTCGTTTTCCATCTTGGCGATAAGCATGCTCTTGGCTTCTTCAGAGCTCATGTTGGAGATTTTTTCCAAAATGCTCTTTTGTTCCTGAATGATCGTCTCATATTCACTGACTTTCTGACTGAGCTCCTTCTCTTTCCCGGCCACGGCCTTGGATCTGGTGTTCAACTCCTGCTCTTTTTTATCCAGCAGTTCAACTTTTCGGTCAAGGTTTTCCTCCTTTTGGGAAAGCCGCTTTTCAAGTTTCTGTAATTCTGCCTTTTTCTCTTTGGTTTCCCGCTCAAATTCCGCCTTTGATTGGTATAACCGGTCCTTAGCTTCTAAAATTGCTTCTCGCTTTTTGTTATTTGCCTCTTTTTCAGCCTCAGCAATAATTTTCTTGGCCATGGCCTCAGCGTTCACCAGTTTGCTTTCAGAAAATTTTTTGCGGATAACATATCCAGCCAAGAGGCAGACAGCGGCGATTGCAATCATCAAAATAACAGAGATCATTCCTCCACCACTAATCTTACTCACCCCCTTTTAACTTATGAAAGCTCTCATATCCTATAGAGAGCCAAAAAACCTTACCTTTTCTTCCGTGATTACCATATTCATGAGAATATCGTGAGGCGCACAAGGGAGTTCCTTTTGCATCTGCAATTCAAAGGCAAGGCCGATCAACTTTTGGTGCTGCTCCACACTGCCGAACAAACGGTCGAAATATCCTCCTCCATAACCTAATCTTACTCCTCTGTCATCAAAAGCGACTCCCGGTAAAATGAAGAGATCAACCTGCTCGGCCTGTACTGGCCGCAGGTGTTGAGGCTCCATAATACCATAAGTAGAGGGAACCAGTTCATCAAAGCTTTCGATCTCTGATAGTATCAGCCGGTGATGACCCACATCCACCACCGGGACAATTACCTTTTTGTTTACCTTCAGGGAGTAGATAATCATTTCCCTGGTCATAACTTCACTGGTGAAAGAAACGTAGATCATTATTGACAGAGCCCTGGAGAAATCAGGGGTTTGGATAAGCTGCCCCATGATGAGCTGACTCTTCTCCTCCCGCTCCGATGGGGGGATTTTGTTTCTTTGAGCAAGTAATCTCTTGCGGATGATCTCTTTTTCCCTATCCATAGGTAAATAGAATGGGTTCCCTGAACGATGATTCATAAGACTGAAAAATATGGCTTTTGGCCACTGGTCACTGAAACTGATTTTCTCAAACAGACTGCTGAGTTGTGGTCATCAGCAATAGAATACCCGGGGAAGGAATAATAATACCGCAGCGAGGTCTTGTGAGGTATGGGATATTTATATTGGCTGTCAATCAGTCCCCCCGCTCCTACCGTGTAGATTGAGAGTTTGAACCTGGGTTACCAGGTGGGTGCCCTCTTGAGTGTTTCAAGTATCCCTTTTATATGAAGGGCCTGCTTTCCACGCTCAAAGTCGGACTCCCGTTTTTTTTACTGTTGGCTCAAAACCTTCAAATCCATCACCTGTATAGCAGGGGTTCCAAAACATACTATATCATTTTCAAGATATGTTTTCAAGATAAGAAAAAAATCCTACCGAGTAAAAATATCTATGTATTTTAGTAGAGGAGCATAAAGGCATTTCCAGTGCCCTTAATTGACTGATCTCAAATATTATTCTACCCATACAAGACCACACCCATCATTACAGCCTTGGCGATTTAGTATTCATTTGCAGATAATAAAGATTCATCCAGCAGTTTAAGGATGTTAGTGCTTTCTTCCTCCATCAAATTTTGGGTTTCTTCAAGCTGCCTTCTTACCTTGAATAATTCTTCAGTTATATTTAAACAGGCTAAAACAGCAACGCTCAAAAGTGGCATGTTCTTAGCTTTATGCCTGATTCCTTCGATCTTGGCATTGATAAATTCGGCCAGTCTGCGCACTTCATGAGGTGAAATATCACTTTTAATGGTGTATTCCTCCCCCAGAATCTCGATGGTCGTTTTCTGACTGAGCTCTGGCATGGCTGATTACCTGCTGTATTTCTTAAAAACCTTTCAACTCTTCAATCATCTGGTCGATCGTTTTTTGCAGGGCTTCCCGATCCAGGTGAAACTGCTTGTTCTCACGTTCGAGAGATGAAATGATCTGGAGCTTTTTTTGGGTTTCCTGCAGCTCGACTTCCTTCTGCTTTATGATCAGCTCATATTCGGTTATTTTTCCCTTTAACCACAGGTTCTCTTCCTGCAACCTTCTGACTGATTCTGAAATCTTCCGGATTCGAAGCTTTATCTGAGCGATCTTATCAGCAGGCATACAATAGGATAATGTTACCCCCGCAGAGAAGCACTGAATTTTTGACTGAGACGATCGATAATCTTTTCATGAACAGCATTGACCTCCTGATCGGTCAGGGTTCTGGTCAGTGATTGATAGGTCAATGATAATCCAAGACTCTTTTTCCCAGCCGGAATCTGCTCTCCCTGATACAGGTCAAAAAGCTGAATTCCCTGTAAAATGTCGATCCGCATCTGTCGGATGCTGTGTTCGACCTCCTGATAGGGCACATCCTCGGAGATAATCAGAGCCATATCCCGCGAAATCGAGGGATACCTCGGAATGGGCTTTGCCATGACCTGTCCCGATGGCCTCAGAAGATCTACCTGAGCTTCGATGGCAAATACTTCTTTGCCGATGTCGAAACGCTCCAGAATGTCCCCGCTGATTTTGCCAAGCGATCCGGCCACCAGCGATCCGACCATCAGGCAGGCTGACAGAGGAGAACCGAGCCAGGGAGTCTGCCTGGGCGAAATGGTGTAATTTTCAACTTTCAGCCCGGCCAGCAGGGCTTCGACCAGCCCTTTCAGATCAAAGAATGTCAGGGAATCGGATTTTCCCTTCCACGATCGGGGCTCCCGTGTTCCCTGCATAACCAGAGCCAGCATCATTTTTTCCTCCGGCGAGGATCCATCGTTGCCAGGGAAAAAACATCGGCCTAATTCAAACAACCGGATATTATCCATCTGCCGGTTCAGGTTGTAAGCCACATTTTCGAGCAGGCCGGGTATGAGGGATGTCCTCATGGCATTATAGCCCTCGATCAGCGGGTTTCGAAGATTGATTCTCCCTCCGGATGAGGGGCATAAAGCCGGAAAGTGATCGAGAATCTGGCTGGAGATAAAGCTGAAATTAATCGACTCGCAAAATCCCAGCCCTGTGAGAATGTTTCTGATTCTGGCCCCGGTATCTTCAAATTGTACTTTCTGATCAGAAGGAATAGCGCCGCATGGCAGGCTCACCGGGATATTCTCATAGCCATAAATCCTGGCTATTTCCTCGATCAGGTCAATTTCCCGCTCAATGTCCCAGCGGAATGGAGGAACCAGAACTTGCAGGGTATGCTCATCTTTCTGAGAGATTGAAAAATCAAGGCTGTGCAGAATCCGAAAGACTTTCTCCGGAGGAACGTCAATTCCCAGAATCTTTCTGACCGCCGGGAGCCGAAGGACGATAGTTCGGGGACTAAAGACCCGTGGGTAAATGTCCACAACTCCTCTGGCCGCAGATCCTCCTGCCACAGCGAGAATCAATTGCGTTGCCCGGTTCAGGGCACAAACCACCCCGTCAGGATCGATTCCCCGCTCGAAGCGGTGCGAAGCCTCGCTGTGAAGTCCGAATTGACTCGCTGTCCGGCGGATCTGCACCGGATTGAAGAAAGCACTTTCCAGAAGGATAGTTTTCGTCTGGCCGGAAACTTCGGTATTGGCCCCACCCATTACTCCGGCCAGAGCAATGGGCCGGTTGGCATCGGCAATCACCAGGTTTTGGGGAGTCAACTGCCGCTCGACAGTATCAAGGGTGACGATTCTCTCTCCTTCCCGAGCCCGGCGGATGATGACCTGCTTTCCTTCGATCAGGTCGTAATCAAAGGCATGCAGCGGCTGTCCCCATTCCATCATTACCAGATTGGTGATATCCACCACATTGTTGATGGAGCGAAGGCCGAAGGATTGTACCTGCTCGGCGAGCCACCGGGGAGAGGGGCCAATGGTGACGTCCGAAATTATCCGGGCCGTATAGCGTGGACACAGGTCTGGATCCCTGATTTCGATCGACACGAGGTCCTGAACCGGTCCTTCCTGTTCGGGAAAATCGATTTTACTTTCTTTGGGTTTCACTCCGGTCAGGGCAGCGATTTCCCGGACGATTCCCCGAACCGACAGGCAGTCACCGCGATTGGGGGTCAATTCAATCTCGAGAATCGTATCGTCAAGCCCCAGGTAGGAGACAACTTCCTCACCGATTGGCGCATCAGCGGGCAGGATCATCAACCCTGCCGATTCCTCGCTGAGACCAAGCTCTTTTTCAGAGCACATCATGCCCTCTGAAACCACTCCCCGCAGTTTCGATCTTTTGATAACCAGTCCTGCGGGCAACCGGCAATTGGGGAGGGCCACAGGAACCTTATCACCCGCCTTCATATTGTGTGCGCCGCAGACAATAGTCGAAATCCCGGCTCCGATATTAACCTGGCAGACCGTCAGCCGGTCCGCCTGGGGATGCGGATCGATGGTGAGAATCTGGCCAATGACACAACAGGAAAGCCCCGATCCTTTTTTCTCAAGAGAACCCACTTCCAGACCAGCCATCGTGAGCTTTTCAGCAAGCTCTTCGGGATTGAGGGGACAGTCGATATAGCGCTGAATGAGTTTATAACTGATTTTCATGATTTCCCGGTCGTTTTATTTTGAACCACGAAACACCCAAGGACATAACCCTTCTTTTTCTCTGTGCCTTAAGTGTCTCTGTGGTTTCTTTTGCCTTTCTAAAATTGCGTCAAAAAACGCAAGTCGTTTTCGTAGAACAGGCGGATGTCATTGATTCCATACTTCAGCATGGTGATTCTTTCCACTCCCATCCCGAAAGCAAAACCCATGTAGGTTTCCGGATCGTAACCAACCGCCTTGAAAACCTCCGGATCGACCATGCCTGCCCCCAGGATTTCGAGCCATCCTGAATTGGAGCAAACCCGGCATCCTTTTCCCCGGCACATGACGCAACTGATATCGATCTCGGCACTTGGCTCGGTGAAGGGGAAAAAACTTGTCCGGAACCGCAGTTTTGTCTGAGGATCGAACATCTGATGGACAAAAGCGGTAAGAATCCCTTTCAGGTCGCTGAACGAAGAGGATGTATCTACCAAAAGCCCTTCGATCTGATGAAACATGGGGCTATGGGTTACATCCGCATCTCTTCGGTAGACCTTGCCGGGAGCAATAATGCGGATCGGCGGTCTGGTCTTCTCCATGATACGGACCTGAACCGGAGAGGTGTGAGTCCGTAAGAGAACGTCATCAGAGATATAAAATGAATCATGCATATCCCTGGCAGGATGTTCCTTGGGAAAGTTCAAAGCGCCGAAGTTATAATAATCGCTCTCGATTTCAGGGCCTTCTGCAATACCAAATCCAAGGCGGGTAAATATAGTGCAGGCTTCTTCCATGATCTGGGTTATGGGGTGCTTGTGGCCGACAAAGAAGGGAATCGCCGGCAGGGTCAGATCGATCAGCTCTTCCTCCCGCCCGGCAGCCTTTTGCTTCAATTGGGCAAGTTTTTCCTGCCATATTCCTTCAAGCAGTCCCTTGGCCTCATTGGTCAGTTTCCCGATTGCAGGTTTTTCATCTGCCGGTAAGGAACCGATCTGCTTGATTATCCGAGAAAGAAGCCCGTTGCGTCCCAGATATTTTACCCGCACATCCTCCAGTGAGGCGAGGTCTTGGACCGCCAGAATCTCGTTTTTTGCATCGGTTTGTATTTTTTTCAGTTGTTCAATCATGAATGTGTTCGGCTTTTACAGGGCTTCTTTAGCTACCCTGGCAAGCTCCGAAAAGGCGGATGGATCGCTGACCGCCAGATCTGCCAGAACCTTGCGGTTCAACCCCACGCCTGCCTTGGTGAGGCCATCCATCATCCGGCTGTAGGAAAGCCCATACAGCCTGCTGGCCGCATTGATTCTGACAATCCATAATTTTCGAAATTCTCTTTTCCGGGCCTTCCGGTCTCGAAAAGCATAAGCCAGTGCCTTGTTTACCGCCTCATTGGCGGTCCGGAACAGTTTGCTCTTTGCGCCCCGGTAGCCCTTGGCCATTTTCAGGATTTTATTGTGCCGTCGCCTGGCAACGACACCTCTCTTAACCCTTGGCATTCGAATAGTCTCCTTCTCTTTCAGGGATTATGCTGATGTTTTGATGGTAAGTCTTTAGAAAGGAATCCCCAGGTTGCTACTTGAAGGGAATCATCCTTTTGACCGCTCTGATATCAGAGGCAGACAGGTAACTGGCTTCCCTCAATTTTCGTTTCCGTTTCCTTGATTTTTTTGTCAATATATGACGGGCATGTGATTTTTTGGCCCGGATCTTGCCACCTGCGGTAACCGTAAACCGTTTGGCCGCCGCTCTATTCGTTTTGATCTTTGGCATCTGCTAAACCTTCCTTTTTCGGTTTTTCCTTCCTCTGACTATGATTCTTGGCTACCAGAAGCAAGGTCATGTTCCGACCCTCCTTTTTCGGTGCCTGCTCAATCGCCCCTTCCTCTTCAACCTCTTTGGCCATCCGGTTGAGAAGCTCTTCTCCAATCTCAAAATGCGTCATTTCCCGTCCGCGAAAAACAACAGTGATCTTTACTTTGTTACCGCCCAGGAGAAACTTTCTGACATGCTCCTTCTTGAACTGGAAATCGTGCTCTTCGGTTTTGGGCCGTAATTTAATCTCCTTGATATGGATGACCTTTTGATGCTTTTTGGATTCCTGGGCCCTCTTATGCTGCTGGTATTTGTACTTGCCATAGTCCATGATCTTGCAGACGGGAGGGGCGGCTGTCGGAGCTACTTCCACCAGATCCAGCCCGCGTCCTTCGGCCATTTCCATGGCCTTATCCAGAGACAGGATTCCGAGTTGCTCACCGCTTTCACTGATCAACCGAACCTCTTTGGCCCGAATCCTTCTGTTTACCATTACTTTGGTATCTTTTTCTATATCCTATCACCTCCGCGTTATCGCTGTTTTTCCTGAATCTCTTTCTGTAACTGTTGAATAAAATCCTGAAGGTCTAACGCCCCCATCTGCTGGCCGCCTCTTCGCCGGACATTGATTTTCCCTTCAGCTCTTTCCTGCTCGCCGATGATAACCATGTACGGGATCTTCTGCATCTGGGCTTCCCGAATCTTGAAGCCGATTTTTTCGTTCCGTAAATCGGTCTCAACCCGGATATCCCGTTTCAGGAGCTCCTGTTGTATATTTTCGGCGTATTCATTCTGCCGTTCGGTAATGGTCATGATTTTTACCTGAACAGGTGACAGCCATAACGGAAAAGCACCGGCAAAATGCTCGATCAAAACGCCGATGAACCTTTCCAGGGACCCCAGAATGACCCGGTGCAGCATAACCGGCCGCTGTTTCTGCCCCTGAGCATCGATATAGGTAAGATCGAACCGCTCAGGCAGGGTAAAATCACATTGAATGGTTGCACACTGCCATGTCCTGCCCAGCTCGTCTTTCAGCTTGACATCGATCTTGGGTCCATAAAAGGCGCCATCCCCTTCGTTGATCTGATACTCGATGCCCTTGTTCTGCATGGCCATCTCAAGCGCCCGGGTGGCCCGTTCCCAGTCTTCATCGGTGCCGATGGACTCCTGCGGCCTGGTACTGAGTTCCAGAGAATACTCAAAGCCGAAAATGCCCATGACCTCGATGACAAAGTTCAGAACGTTCTGAATCTCTTCATTCACCTGCTCAGGCATGCACAGAATATGAGCGTCATCCTGAGTGAATCCCCGGACCCGGAGAAGTCCGTGCAGCACGCCCGATTTCTCATGGCGATAAACCGTGCCCAATTCGAAGTAACGGATGGGAAGATCCCGATAGCTTCGGATCTGGGAGCGGTAAATCAGCATATGGGCCAGGCAATTCATCGGCTTGATTCCATACGCCTGGTTATCTATCTCGGTAAAATACATATTTTGCCGGTAGTGGTCATAATGCCCGGAGTTTTTCCATAAATCGAGCTTTAACAGCTGAGGACCATAAACAATGTTATATCCCCGCTTTATATGCTCTTTTTTCTCGAATTCCTCCAGGATGCTCCGCAGCATTCCGCCGTGCGGATGATAGATCACCAGCCCTGCACCCGCTTCCTCATGAATGCTGAAAAGGTCAAGCTCCTTGCCCAGCTTGCGGTGATCCCGCTTTTTAGCTTCCTCAAGACGATCAAGGTAAGCCTTCAACTCCTTGGCTGTATCGAAGGCAGTTCCATAGATCCGCTGCAGCATCTTGTTTTTCTCGTCGCCCCGCCAGTAGGCACCCGCTATGCTCAGCAGCTTGAAAGCCTTGATCTTCCCCGTAGCCGGAACATGAGGACCCCGGCATAAATCGATAAAATCCCCCTGTTGATACAGACTGACACTCTGATCGGGGATATCCTCGATCAATTCGATCTTATACGGCTCGTTCCTGCTTCGGAATAACTCGATGGCCGAAAGCTTCGGCACCTCCTTTCGCTCGAAAGAAAGATCACGGTCCACAATCTCCTGCATGCGCTGTTCGATTTTTGCAAGGTCTTCCGGCCCCAGAGGTGTATCCAGGTCAAAATCATAGTAGAAACCCTCCTCAATGGCCGGACCGATGGCCAGCCGGGCATTGGGAAACAGCTCCTTCACCGCCTGGGCCATGACATGCGAGGTGCTGTGACGGAGGATTTCCTTCCCGTCAACAGAATCTAAGGTAATGACCTCAAGCCTGGCATCCGAGGAAAGGAGAAACCCTAGATCCACCGCCTGCCCGTCGATTTTTCCAGCAATGACCTGGCGGGGTGAAAAACCATCCACGGATTTCAGGAATTCCCGGATCGACGTGCCTTCCGGCACCTGCCGCATCTGGCCGTCATGCAATCTAATAGTGATTGTTTTCATAAGCTCTTAGGGATTTTACGTAGAGAGAAAAATATCAACCATGAAGCTACTTCAGCAAGGCTTCTTCAGTTTTTACTACCGGGACGGCCACTCTCTGGCCGTCCCTCATCATTCTGCCAGTAGGCACGGGCGGTCTCGAACCGCCGGCCTCTACCGCGTCAAGGTAGCGCTCTCCCCCTGAGCTACGTGCCTGCATTTACTCATTCTATAGAATATCTCGATCTATGTCAATAACATTTTTTGTATCATCTCTCGATAAAAGGTAACTACTGAGGCATAAAGACACAAAGGGACAAAGACACAGAGATAAATTTGGCTTTAATTATCACTTTTTGATATAATATTACTAGACTGAACTTCATACGATATTTCAACTTTCTGATCCGATTATCACCTGACATTCTTTTCCTTACCACAGGCATTTTATTTTAAAGAACAGGCATTATCAAGAAAGGAGCGTTGAATTATGAGTACAGGCAATACAAAATTATATGCAGCAGTCTTGTGTTTTCTGGTTTCGCTTTCGGTTTGCTCACTCGGCCATGCGGGAACAATTTACTGGGGGCTTCCGAGCATCTACTCTTCCTGGGGGCCGGGTAATTTCATTGCCGGGAGCATCGGCAATATGACCGCCCGCGCTCAGGGGGCCTATGCCTTCACCGATTATGCCAGCGCCTGGGGGCTGAGCAACTGTGCAACCGGCGGGCTTCTCGGTGCCGGAGCCATGAACCCGTGGACACAGATGTACTCGATGTCACCGATGTTCGGCTATAATTCACCGGTATTCACCAACCCCTGGCTGACTTCCTCTACCTTCTCCCCTTATTATTCAATAAGTTATCCTTACACCTTTGCCTCCCCTGCTTACTCCCTGCTCACCTCTGGCTATTCTTATCCATCTACCTATAGCTATCCGGCTTTCGAATTTGCCCAATGGCCGACCCTGAGCTCTCCCCTGCCAGCCACCTCGACGACTGCAACCACGACGGCAACCACTACTGCCACTACTGCCACTACTACCACAGCCCCCTAGAGCCGAAAAGCGGATTTTGACCAGCAAACAAAGCGTCACCGACCCAAAACATCGTTGATGATAGTGACCGTATACCGAAGTGTTTCGTTAACGGCTTTCTGCATTTCCGCAATGCGGATCCGCTGATTATATTCGAAGTAGTCGCGGATACAGAACCAGGGGACATAGGGATCGAGAATCGTATATTTTATGCTGGAATCTCCCCCGGTTCGATCATCGAGCTGATACCAGTAAGGGGGCCACTCGTTTCCGGAGAACTGGTTTTCATCGGACAGGTGCTCATGGACCTCTATGACTAATTTTATCCGACCGGGAAACCGGGTGATGAACCTGCGTATCTCCCTGCTCGAAGCAGGGGAATTATCGCCGGTAAGAATATCATTGTTGGTAATCTCCAGAAAGAGTACCCGCCCCCCGGGATCAGCAACATGCTTTTCAAATTCAGCCTTAAAAATCTGGCCCCAGGGTTTTTCCAGGTAATGGTACCCTACCACAATCAGTGCGTACCCCGGACCTGCAGCCTCAATTCTTCCCTCATACGGAGTAAGGCGGTTTCCTCCGACCTGATAAGTACAGGAAGTCAGGCCGAGGAATCGCTCCCGCTCTTTCAATATCCTTCTGGTAGCCTGGATCGGAAGAGATCTTTCCGGCGACTTGGAGGAAAGAAAACTCCGATAGGCCAGCCTTGAGCTGTCCATGCCCTGGCCAAAAGAAGCCGGTGCAGTTAAGAAACTCAGGGCAAGGGTAATAGTTATTATGTACAGCAGTATCTTCGACATGGTATTGATAACCTGGAACCAATGAATAGTTGAAAAACCGCTTGCGAGAAATGCCTGGCCAGCCAGCGGGCGCAGGATAGATTACTCAAGGCATATTGCGGGTATTTTTATGCAATAGCCATGCCAAAACAGGAAGAATCGGACACAGTGGCTGATCAGACAGTTTTTTCAAGGCCCAGCCGAGGGATAACGATGAATTGAATGCACGGAAGGCCGGCTCTTTTTCTCGAAATGTGTTCAAAAAAGAGAAGCCATGCTCAGTATCTGAACAATCTCTCAGACTGAAAGCAGACGGATAGCGGTCAGGGCCTGTTCAGAGGCTGGTATGGATATTGCCTCCTGACCACAGGGAAGAAGCATTATTTCACTTTCCAAACCTGATTCAAATTGTTTATAATTTATGATATTCAAAACTGAATATTTTTTACCTTATCACCGTAAGCAGGGAGATTATATATGGGCAGGAAAAGAGAGCTCGCTGTCAGTGTTTTAGTCTGTCTTGTATTGCTCGGCCCGGGTTTTGCCGGGCAAATGCCTTGTGCCTTTGGCCGCGATTTGCGCATTCCTCGGGACTATCCCCGCATCCAGGAGGCAATTGATGCATCTTCTCCGGGAGACCGGATTATGGTAGCTGAGGGAAACTACCCGGAGCAGGTCCGGCTGAAAGCGGGAATTACTCTGGAAGGGGGCTGGAACAAGCAGTTTACCCAGAGGGACTGGAAAAAATACCCGACCGTCATCGATGTCAAGGGGAAGAATGGATGGGCGATCTTTGCCGCCAGCGATACGGTTTTAGATGGCTTTATCGTTCAGAACGCGACCCAGGTGAAGACGGAAAAAGAGGAGTACGGCAGCGGCATTTACTGCCTTTCAGCGCAGCAGGTAATCATCCGGAACAATACCTTTCGGCAGAATGAGCCCAGCGGGATATATGCGGGCGACAGCCAGGTAACCATCATCGGAAACCACATTCTGAACAATGTCAAGGCCGGGATACATCTGGAGAAAGGATCGACCCTGGTCGTTCAATCAAATATTATCGAGGGCAATAAGGAGGCGGGGATTTCCTCATTAAGTAAGGTCCCTAACCGGATCGAGGTCTTCGGGAACCGGGTTTTCCGCAATGGCCGGGGCGGCATCGACTGCCAGAATGCTACCGGGAAAGTTTACAACAATATTGTTTATGAAAATAAGGAGGCTGGTATCCGGGGCTGCATCTCTCCCCTGGAGGTGATCAACAACACGGTTGTCAGGAATGGGCAGGCCGGAGTATCCATGGATGACCAGAGCAGGGAGATTACCATAAAAAATAATATCTTAGTTTTCAACGCCGAGTCAGGGATCTCATCCGCTCAGCGAGGCTACAGCCATAACCTTTTATTTGCCAATACGGGAGAGGAATACTGCGACCCCAACCTTCTGCCCTGCATCCGCAGTCAGCATGCAGGATATGAGGATGAAGAGAGTTACCGGAAGATCGGACAGATCATCGCCAATCCCCGGTTCGTGGATCCCAACAGCCACGATTATCACCTTTTGCCCGGCTCCCCGGCCATCGACGCGGGAGACAGCAACCCCATCTATGCGGACAAAAATTTCCCCCCCTCCCTGGGTTCCGAGCGAAACGATATGGGTGCCTATGGCGGGCCTTACACCGTCGCAGAGGAGCGGAACAAAACGAATCGCGCCCCCCTGCCCAAGGCTGAAATCTCCTCCCCGCTCTTTGCCGGAGATACCGTCCGGCTGGATGCATCCGCAAGTCAGGACCCTGACGGTGATATGCTGAAATATGAGTGGGCTCTGCTCTCGGCACCTTCGGGGAGCACGGCCAAAATTTTCCGGTCCGACAGGCCGAAAACCACCTTTCAGGCGGACCGTGCGGGGGAATACCGGATCAGCCTGAAGCTCGTGGATCGATGGGGAGCCAGCGGAGAAACCACCCTGGTGGCCAAAGTCCAGAAGAACCATCCTCCCACCGCCTATGCGGGTGAGGATCTTGAATCGGTCAGTATGGGAGATACGATCAAACTGTCCGGTGATGTCAGCAGTGATGACGATGGGGACCCCCTTACCTACCGGTGGCAGTTTGCGGCCCGGCCCCAGAAGAGCCAGGCCCGGCTTTCCGATCCATCATCCGCCTCCCCCTCGTTTACGGTTGATCAGCCCGGCTGCTACCTCCTGCAGCTTATGGTAAACGATGGCCAGACAGACAGCCAGCCGGATGAAATCGTGATCAACACCGTCTATGCGTCGCCCGACAAGATCCGGCACGTACCGGCCCAGTACCCCACCATCCAGAGTGCCGTCGATGCAGCTCAACCGGGAGATACTGTCCTGGTCCAGGCTGGAACTTACCGGGAAAATGTCTATATCGACAAACTGCTCAACCTGAAAGGTGTCAACTGGCCGGTGATCGATGGAGGGGGTAAGCCGGGAAATGTGGACACGGTAAAAATTGACTCTCTGGGTGAGCAGGCCGGACGGATCGAAGGGTTTGTAATCACCGGCGGAGGCTCAGGCCCGCTGGCACATGGACTGAGCTCCTGGGACTCTTCCCCCACGATCTGCAATAATCAGTTTACCGGAAATCTCAATAACGGCATCGGGCTGCACGGCCGCAGGCTGCTGTCCGAAAAGGCGCAAGTCTATGGCAATATCGTCTATGGGAACAAAGGGGGCATCGGTAATGGACGGGGCGGCTGCGCCCATATTCACCACAACTATGTGTTCCGTAATTCGGTCTTCGGCATCGGCTGCCGGGGATTCTCCGCTCCCCGGATCGAGCATAACCACATCTTCGAAAACGATATCGGCGTCGGTATGCGAGAGGTTTCCTCACCCCAAATTGTCGGAAACTTAATTTATCATAACAAGCGCGGCATAACCTTAAGCCCGGTATCTACAGTCAAGGCTTCCAAAGGAGAGGATATCCTGATCTATAATAACCTGATCTTCCAGAATCGGGAGATCGGTCTGTCGGTTACTTCATTTAATCTCTCCCGGGTGATGATAATCAACAATACGATCGATTCCAATGGCCGGGAAAAACCGAGCCGCCGGGCAGGCGGCATTATCCTGGGGTGGCCCTGGCCAGCCACATTTGAAGCTGTAATCCAAAATAACGTCATCACCAATAACACGGGAGCAGGCATACTGAATTACCCTGGCCCGCAAGACCTGCGTGGAACAGGTGATGCGGTCCAGGCAGCCCAGGGAGAAACGAAAGAACCTGCACGGCTGGGAGGAGCAAAGGTCGCCCTTGCCCGCAATAACCTGTGGAACAATACCGAGAATTACTCCGGATGCCTGACCGGAGATGGAGATATCTCGCAGGACCCCATCTTTGCAGCCCAGGGCAGGCAGCCTTGGGAGCAATATTTCCTCAGCCAGACCGATGCCGGACAGTCGCAGAACAGCCCCTGTGTGAACGCAGGCCTTGCCAGCACTACCGCGGCCCCGTACCTGGCCGGACACACTACCCGCGTTGATTTACAGCCGGATACCGCCGGTCCGGACCTTGGCTTTCACTACTTTCCCGCTGATTGCGGCCAGGACCTGCCCTCTCTGGTCAGGGAAAAACTTGAGGGGCAGGCCAAATGATTGTGCCACAAGGTTGCCGTGGATTTACTACCTTGGAAGTATCAACCATTTCCATTGACATTTTTAATTGGAATCTCTCTACCGGACACTTTTGAGGTAACAACCGCGAATGAACGCGAACTGAACAACGAGGACTCGATAATGAAGGCAAATCAAAAGAATTTATCAGCGTCTATTCGTGTGCATTCGCGGTTGATTACAGGAATTGAAAAAAAAGTGTCCGGTAGCGAATATAAAAATTAATAAAACTAAATGCCAATCTAACCATTTAATCTTCTTCCGGCTTCCAACTCTTGATTCCTGGCTCTTCTTGCACCAAAGTTTGAACAAAATTTCTATTGTACGGGCAGTAAGGGCCTACAAGTGCAGGGATTCAGTTTCGGGAGGAATTCCCGGTGGTCGTTTTCTGCCTGTTGAGCCGATCTAGGAATAGTCAGGAAGAGAAACTAAACCTTTCTCAGTCTAATTCAGTCTAATGTGGTAAAGCATGACGACTTCAAATCCACATGATATCCCTCATATTCAGTGTTCCCCGGACTCTTCTTCACAAGCGATGACCTCCAGGGATCAGATACTCGTGCAGCACAAGGGCGGGCATCGGGAAAGCAGCCGGCAAGAAAAGATAAGCTTTTCCCCTTTCATGGCCGGAGCTTGTATCCTTGCCCTGTCATGTGGTGATTTTCTGGCTGCCCTCGAAATTGTGGGTATTCTCGGATTCAGCATGCTCCTTGAAAGCCATGCGTCCCGGAAGCTTTGGAAAGCCCGGCAGGAAGCCCTCAAGGGGAATGCCGCAAATATGCTTATCATGGTTGAACGAGGAGCAAAGGGCGGGAGTGAAATTTCCGCCAGTCAGGCCAATCTTACACCGGAGGTTAATGCACCCGTGAGCATGTTCTCGTTTACCCGGTATCCGCCCATAAGACGAGCCGATGAACTGAGGCAACAACTGGTGGGGCTGGGTACTCTGGCCATAGCGGGAACCTTTCTGACTTCGCAGGATTCCTCCAGGGCTTTTTCGGTCGCGCTGGCAGTTGCCTGCCCCTACGCCACAGTCCTTGCATCCTCGGCTGCATTTACCTGTGCTCAGGCTGGTGCAGCCCGCAGCGGCATTCTTATCGAGAGCGGCCTTGCTCTTGAGAGATTTGGGGAGGCTGACAGCCTGTGCTTTGTCCAGACTCCCGTTTCGGGCTCGCATCAGGTGAGTGAAGAGGTTCTGCGCTGCCTCCGGAAGGAGGGGGTGCAGATGATTGCAAAAGCGCAGTGGCCCCAGGAGGCCATCGAGCTGGCTGACATAACCCTGGTGGATGCCAGCTTCGAACAACTGCTGTTCATCCGGCAACTGAGCCATAAGACTCTCTGTATCATGGAGCAGAATCATTGGCTGGCAGTTGCTGCCAATATTGCCGAGCTTGCCCTTGAATTTGGAGATTGCCTCACTCCCCTGACGGGCAATCTCCTGCACCTTGCGCGGGGTCTTGGAATTATGCTCAATTCCATCCGGTTGCTGAAGTGGAAGCCCGCCCGCCAGACTCAAGGAGCGAGATGAATCACTTCGCTCTTATGGGAAAGACGACACGGCAGTGTTGTATTTCTCCCGCAGAGACGCTGAGACGCAGAGGGTATCATTTTCGGTTATTCTCTGCGCCTTTGCGTCTCTGCGGGAGATCATTCTTCCATCCTTGAATACGGGCCATCGGATGTGTGCCACGTATCCCATATGAGCGAATCACTTTTGATAATCATAATGAATTCGGGGATCGATGAGAGTATACGACAGGTCCGTGAGGAGATTTACCAGGACATAGCTCATGGCTACGACCAGAACACACCCCTGGATCAGGGGATAGTCCCTGGTGTAAATGGCCTGAATGGTCAGCCTGCCGAGCCCTGGCCAGGCAAAAATCATTTCGGTGATGATCGATCCGGTCAGCAGGGCACCGATTTGCAGCCCGACAATAGTGATGACCGGAATAAGGGCATTTTTCAGGGCATGCTTCAGAATAACCTTCCAGTATGGCAGCCCCTTGGCCCTGGCGGTAACAATGTAATCCTCCTCCAAAACGTCCAGCATACTGGAGCGGACCATCCGGGTCAGGATAGCGGACATGGATGTGCCAAGGGTAATGGCCGGAAGGACAAGGTGCCATATTCCGTCCCTGCCGGAGATCGGCAGCCAGCCAAGTTTCAGAGAGAAGAGAATGATCAGGAGAGGGCCGAGCCAGAAGTTTGGCATGGAAACCCCGATCAATGAGAACAGTAAGGCTGCATGGTCGAAAAGGGAATAGTGCTTCAGAGCACAGATAATTCCGAGGGGAAGGGAAATCAGCAGGGCGGTCAGGATAGCTGCCAGCATCAGCTCCAGGGTCGCCGGATACTTTTTCATGATCAGAGACAAGACCGGCTGCTGTGAGTGCAGTGACCTGCCAAGGTCTCCTTTCCCCACCCTTGTGAGAAAATCGAAGTATTGCCGGATGATCGGTTTATCCAGGCCAAGCTCATGGCGCAGCAGTTGTTTATCCACGGCCTGGGCATTTTCTCCCAGCATGATATCTACCGGATCTCCGGGAATACAGTGAATGAGAAAGAAAACCAGCGTAACTACCCCAAGAATGCTGGGAAACAGCCAGAGAATCCTCTTTGCCAGATAGTTGAGAAGCATGGACCTTCACCCCCACCCAACATCCCCCCTCAAGGGGGAGGAGTTTATTGGATGCTTCAATGCAACGCGGGGAACATCTGTGAAATTATAGCTTGACTTGAAAAGATATCCTATTATAATCTAAGGAGAAATGCAAGCAAAAGTGCAGGTTGAAACTCGATTCCCCCAAAACCCCGGAAACAAGGAGTAAGATACCATGTGTATCGCCGTTCCCTGTCAGATTGTAGCGATTCACGATTCGACGGCCATTGTCGAAATTGGCGGCATTCGCAAAGAGGCATGGCTGGACCTGTTGAGTGAAGCGCAGGTCGGAGATTATGTTATTATTCATGCCGGATACGCTATCCAGAAACTGGATGCCGAGGATGCCGAGGAAACCCTCCGCCTTCTGAGAGAATTGGCCAACGCTGAGGAAAATGACCAATGAAATATCTTGACGAATTTCGTGATTCTGTCATTGCCGGGCAGCTCATTGAAAAAATCAGGCACCTGAGTGCCGGTGTCAATCGGAAGCTGCGGTTTATGGAGGTCTGCGGCAGCCATACCGTTGCCATTTATAAAGCTGGAATCAGGGGCTTTTTCCCTGATATTGATCTTATTTCCGGTCCCGGCTGTCCGGTCTGCGTCACCAGTACCCGGGATATCGACCGGGCTGTCAAGCTGGCCGGGATGCCGGATACCATTGTGACCACCTTTGGTGACATGATCCGGGTTCCGGGCTCGATCTCCAGCCTGCAGAAAAAGATATCCCAGGGGGCTGACGTCAGGATTGTCTATTCCCCCCTCGATGCCCTGCGGGTCGCCCGCGAGAACCCTGCCAAAAGGGTGGTTTTTCTGGCCGTTGGCTTTGAAACGACCGCACCGGCCATTGCAGCCACGGTTTTACAGGCAGCGAGGGAGAATTGCGGGAATTTTTCCGTGCTCTCATATCATAAGGTGATCCCTCCGGCCATGAAAGCGCTTCTGGCAGGGGAGGAAGTGCTGATCGACGGCTTCATCTGCCCCGGTCATGTGAGCGCCATTATCGGCTCGAAGCCCTACGAATTTATCTCCACGGAGTATCATCTGCCGGCGGTGATAACCGGATTTGAACCCGTGGATATCCTCCAGGCCCTCTACCTGATGATGGTGCAGATCAGGGAAAACCGTCCGGCGGTGGAGGTCCCGTATTCACGGGTCGTAAAGCCGGAAGGAAACCCTCTGGCGGTCCGGAAGCTCCAGGAGGTCTTTCAGCCCGCCGATGCACAGTGGCGCGGCCTGGGAGTGATTCCGGAGAGCGGGTTAGTGCTCCGGGAGCAATTTGTCCGCTACGACGCCATGCGGCAGTTTGACCTTTCGGTCGAAGAGAAACCCGACCCTCCCGGCTGCGAATGCGGTCTTATTCTCAAGGGATTGAAGAAACCCGCAGACTGCCCCCTGTTTGGCCGTGCCTGCCACCCCCGGCATCCCGTGGGTCCCTGCATGGTTTCGACCGAAGGCAGTTGCGCCGCAGCGTATAAGTATGGGAGAAGTTAAACTATGCAATGTTGCTGCTATACTATAAACGGCTTGGAACTGAACTTTTCCAGAGGAGTCAGGAGTCAGAATTCAGAAGAAGGTATGGGCCATCTTAAATAAGGAGTTCTTTTACCTTCTCCTGACTGCTGACTCCTGACTGCTGACTGCTGACTGCTGACTGCTGAGCAAAAAGTTCAATATTCACCCGTTCGCAGTATAGTATTACAACGAGACTTTTCTGTGGTGATAGAGGAATGGTCATAATACATCACCCCCACCCAGCCTCCCCCCTCAAAGGGGAGGAACATGGAGGCTCCCTCCCAAAGGGGAGGAGTTTAGAAGGCGACTCCCTTCCTCCTATGTGAGGGAAAAGGAAAAAGACCACATGTAGGTAGGGTGGGGCTGCTTTTTTACCCCACCAAATACCGCACGCGATCTGTTGGTCGAGCCTAACTGGCCGCAGATTTAGCGCGACGTATAATAAGCTATAAACTGGTGGATATATGTGGGTATAATAATGATTGATGTAAAGACGGCTGCAAACAAGGCTTACGAATATTTTCGTGATCTGTATGCTGATAAGGACTTTAGTGCGGTTCTCCTTGAAGAGGTCGAATTAACTGACGACCAGAATTTTTGGCTTATCACCCTGAGTTACTTGATGCCAGCTATGGATCCGCCTCAGTTGTTCGGTACCGCACCAAAACGTGCCTATAAGATATTTACCATAGACGCCAATACTGGCAAAGTTAAGTCCATGAAAATACGGACTATTAAATAACAATGAACTGGTTCTCTTGATCAGTCAAGGAATATGTATGGACGAAAAAAGAATCCTGCTATCTCATGGAAGCGGCGGCCTTATGAGCCGCGAGCTTATCGAGCGATACCTGGTCAATCGGTTTGAAAATCCGATGTTGAGCCTCATGAATGATCAGGCTGTTTTCCCCTCACCCTCCACCCGCCTGGCCTTTACCACTGATTCCTATGTCATCGATCCGATTTTTTTCCCCGGCGGGGATATCGGCAGGCTGGCGGTGTGCGGAACGGTAAATGATCTGGCCATGTCAGGGGCTGTACCCCTTTATCTCAGTTGCTCCCTGATCATCGAGGAGGGGTTTTTGTTTTCCGATCTGGAGCGAATTCTCTGCTCCATGAAAGAGGCCTGCGAGGAGGCGAAAGTACAGGTTGTCACCGGCGATACCAAGGTGGTGAACCGGGGCGGCATGGATAAGATTTTCATCAATACTTCCGGCGTGGGGGCCCTTGCCGACGGGCTTCACATCTGCGGTCACAGGGCGCAGACAGGGGACAAGGTGCTGGTGAGCGGCTTTTTGGGAGACCATGAAATCGCCGTTCTTTCGCGGCGAAAGAATCTGGAATTCATTACCCATGTGCTGAGTGACTCAAGCCCGCTGAATCTGGTGGTCGGGCCACTTGTCCAGCAGGGGCTGGGTCAGTACCTGCATGCCATGAGAGATCCCACCAGGGGCGGGCTGGCCACGGTCCTGAATGAAATCGCCGATCAGTCGCAGGTTGGCATTCTGATCGAGGAAGACCTTGTCCCTGTCCGGGATGAAGTCAGGGGAGCCTGTGAAATCATGGGCTTTGATCCCTTGTACCTGGCCAATGAGGGCAAACTGGTGGCTTTTGTGGACAGGGAAAAAGCCGGCGAAGTCCTCTCGGCAATGAGAAAAACCCGCTATGGCCGGGATGCCCGAATCATCGGAGAAGTCATGGCTGAGCCCAAAGGGGTGGTAACCCTGCGCACATCCATTGGCGGAACCAGAATCCTGGATATGCTGGCCACGGAGCAGCTTCCCCGGATCTGTTAGCATGTTCCGAAGGGCTGGATAGCAAAGCAAAGAGGTAGGATAATTTGAAAGCATACATAAAGACATTCGGCTGCCAGATGAACGAGCATGATTCCGAAAGGATGCGCGGGCTGCTGCTCAAGATGGGATATACGATGGCCTCTGACGAGGAGGAGGCTGACTTTATTCTGATCAATACCTGTAGCATCCGGGAAAAGGCGGAGCAGAAAGCCTTCAGTCACCTGGGGCGGCTGAAATTGATCAAATCCCGGAGGCCCGACCTGCGGATCGGCATCTGCGGCTGCATTGCCCAGCGGGAAGGCAGTCGCATCATCCGCCGGGCTCCTCACGTAGACCTGATATTCGGTACGAAAAATATCCACCGGCTCCCTCAACTGATTGAGAAAATGCTGGCCACGCGGTTCCGGGTGGTTGAAATTTCCGATGACCGTGAGCGCTGGCAGCAATTTGGCTGCGAGATCGAGCGGGACAATCGGGTCAGTGCCTGGGTCACTATTATGCAGGGGTGCAATAACTATTGCACCTATTGCGTTGTGCCCTATGTGCGGGGAGGCGAATGGAGCAGGCCTGCGGAAGATATCCTGGCCGAGATCACCGGGCTGGCTGCCCGTGGTTATAAAGAGGTGACTTTGCTCGGCCATAACGTCAACTCCTACGGCTGGAGGGGAGCGGGGCAGGAATTTGATTTCCCCAGGCTCATCCGGGCTATTGACAGGATACCGGGAATTGAAAGGATCCGCTTTACCACTTCTCATCCCAAGGACTTTTCCGAACGGCTGATAGAGGCCCTGGCGGATTGTCCGAAAGTTTGTGAGCATATTCATTTGCCTTTCCAATCCGGGTCGGATAAAATTTTAAAGAGCATGAATCGAAAATATACGGTGGCCGAATATCTGGATAAAGTGAACCTGCTGCGGGCCAGAATCCCCAAGGCTGGCATTACCAGCGATGTTATTGTGGGTTTCCCTGGAGAGGAGGAGGAGGATTTTCAGCAGACTTTGCACTTGATCGAGTCGGTTCAGTTTGAAGGGCTTTTCACTTTTCTCTATTCCAGGCGGCCTCAGACTGCTGCTGGAAATTTTCCCCGGCAAATACCGAATAATATAAAGCAAAAGCGGTTTGAAATCCTGCTGGAAATCCAAAACCGGATCAGCTCCGAACGGAATGAAAGTCTTGTGGGGACGCAGCAGGAGGTACTGGTTGAAGAGGGGATCACCGCACGGGACTCACAATCGGGGGAAGAAGGTCTCCTGCGCGGCAGGACCCGGATGAATAAGATCGTAGAGTTTACCGGCCGCCGCGATCAGATCGGGACGCTCCGGAAGATTGCAATCACCAGGGCGAACAGATTTAACCTGGAAGGGGTAATTGTTCCATAAAGAGCTTGATTTATCGTTACCCGGAGTGATAACATATAATTATTATCAACTAGAAAAAAAGGAAAGTTGAGATAGGGAATTACGGGGTATTATATTTTATTAAGTATATGAGAAGAGGAGGTCGATGGAATGCTGCTTGTGGAGATGAAAGTTCGTGGAATAACCCTGGATCCAGTGACCAACATGCCGATCATTATCTTACGGGATCTTGAAAATAAGAAATCCTTGCCAATTTGGATTGGGATTTTTGAAGCCAATGCTATAGCCTCGGAAATGGAAAAGTTATCTCCTCCCCGTCCCATGACCCATGACCTGCTGAAAAATCTGATTGACGGGTTGAAGTCAAAAGTTAAACGAGTCATCGTGACGGACTTGAGGAACAATACTTTTTTTGCTACTATTGAGCTGGAAAGAAATGGCACGGGTGTAGCCATTGATTCCCGTCCGAGTGATGCCATTGCTCTCGCCCTGCGTGCCAATGCACCGATTCTTGTTTCGGAAGAGGTCATCAAAAAGGCAAAGACTATCGATATGACCCAGGAAAAAGATATTGAAGACAAAGAAAAACTGAAAGAATGGCTCGATAAGTTGAAACCGGAGGATTTTGGCAATTATGAGATGTAACCGAGTATGGCAAGTATGAGCTGTAAGGGTCATACCTGTTGAAAGGCGAAGCTGACTACGCTGGCAAAAAAAAGGGGTCGTTTTGGGTTTACTGGTTTCCGGTTGCAGTTTATATGTCTCTGATTTTCTTCCTGTCATCCCAATCGAGGCTCCCTATACCCGCCCCTCGTATACCCTATGGAGACAAGTTATGTCACTGCCTGGAATTTGCTGTTTTGGGTTATCTTCTGATGCGTGCCCTGATTCATGGAGGTTACTCCCGGATTCCCCAAAATGCATCCCTGCTGCTGGCTATCGTGATTGCCGTTTTATTTGGATTGACCGATGAGATTCACCAGGTTTTTGTCCCCCTCAGACAGTCAGATATGTTTGATCTCCTGGCAGACGGCCTTGGGGCCACCCTTGGCGCCTGGGGAGCTCTTTTGATAAACTGGTTCATCATTCGCAGACAAGAAAACATGCGCAGACAAGGAAAGGATCACCAGTGACTCTGAAAGCGATATTTTTTGATATTGATGACACCTTTTATTCAACTTCCGAATTTGCCAAGATGGCTCGCCTGAATAGCGTTTATGCCATGATTGAAACAGGCCTCAAGATGAGCATCAGCGAGTGCATTGAGGAGCTGCGTGAGGTGATCGAGGAATTCGGTTCAAATTTTGGCCATCATTATGACCGGCTTCTCCTGCGGATCCCGAAAGAAAAATATGGTGATGTGAATCCGGCTATTATCGTGGCCGCGGGGGTGGTTGCTTACCATGAAACGAAATATAAAAATTTAAAACCCTACGAAGATGTTTCCGAGGTGCTGCGGATTCTCTCCACAACCGACCTGGTGCTGGGAGTTATTACGGCCGGTTTAATGCATAAGCAGGCAGAAAAACTCGTACGGCTGAAGATTTTAAAATACCTGACGCCGAATGCGATCTTTATCACCGATCAGATCGGGATCGGGAAGCCCAATATAAAACTTTACAAGAATGCCCACAAGAGCCTGGGATTAAAAGCTGAGGAGTGTATGTATGTCGGCGATAATCCGATTACGGACATCGACCCTCCCAAGAACCTGGGCATGATTACCGTTTTAAACCGGCGCAGCGGCAAGTATCTCGAAGTAAAAGGAAAAACAGAACCCGATTATCTCATTCATGACATGTGGGAACTGCTTGATCTGCTGAAGAAGGATTTTGATATCAGGGTGGAATAAGAGAAGGGGAATCGGCCACAGAAGCCCCCGTTCCCCGTTCCAAATCTATCTTGCCGGCACAAGACCCATGATACCGACCCCGACCACAATCAGGTAAATGGCGATAATATTGGGTTATGGAAACTCTTCCTCTTTATTTCTCCTGAAACCGGGAGATTGCCTGGTCGCAGGACTTTTGTAAGTCATCCACAGCCGTATCGAGCCCGGCCTTGAAATTTTCCCAGGAATCCTCGCCTGCCGCTTTCAGTTCATCCAATTTCTTTTGCGCTTCTTCCCGTTTTACTGCCAATTCAGCAATGAGCTGATCCATTTCAGCTTTAGTATCTTGGGCCGCGTTTGCAGCCTTGTTTTTTAACTCAGCCATCTTATTATCATATTCAGTTAATCTTGCTTCCATCGCCGTCTCATACTCCTGCTTTTTCTGAGCCAGGGTGGATTCGATTTTCTCTCCAATTGTATTGGCATCCTGTTCGATTACTCCTACCGGCCTGTTGCCTTCAGATGGCATATTGCCTTCCTGCTGTTCGATCGTCTCATTCTTCTTGGTACAAGCGGTAGCGGTCAAGAGGCCGATACACAAAACCAAAGAGAAAAGTATCATGGTAAAAGATTTATATTTCCTCATACATCTCTCCTTATGAATTTAGCCATATTATTTTCCGGTTATTTCCTCATGTTCTATGATTTTTAATCTTGATTCCTGAATTCTGACTCGCCTGAATTCCTCATTATATTACTCAAGATCGTATTCTTAGTCGATATCCAGCTACCCGGCCTGATTTTTTTAGGGAGAGAAGGTTGGGGTGAGGCTCTTTGCTGACGGGGTAATCCCTACGGTAATACCATTGACCAACTCCTATCAAACGCGATGGAGACGCACAGTGCTGGCTGATTCTTCCTGATATTGGAACCCGGGGGCGGCGGTGACACTGGCCAGGAACCAGAAGAGCAGGAGATATGGACAGTTTCCCCCCTCCCAGGCGGAAAAGACAAGATTTGTGGATAACCAGAACGACAGGGTCGGATTGATAAATTTCCGGTAACTGCGAAGATAGGTATACAGCCCGATGCTTTCTCTGGCCAGGTCGCCGGCCTCCCAGGGCAGGGCAGAAAGAAGGGCTATTGGCAAAGAGCAGCGGGAATCGAAGGGGAATGCGGGGGAAAATTCATTGAGGAAGGAAAGAACAACCTTCTGAAACGGGTGCTCGCTGACAGGAAAGAAAGCGGGATCGACCAGCGATTCCTCCCGGCTGGCCAAAGCCTGGTTGAATGCTTCAGCTACTTTCGTGAACCGGTCTACGCACCCCTGCGGGTTTTGCCCCTGCAGGGAAAGAAGCACAGATGCCAGTCTGCGGTCTCTCTCTGCCAGGAGGTAATTTTTTTCCTTCAGGATTTTATTGATTGGCCAGAGGTGATGCCGGCGGGATTCATCACCCAAAACCAGCATGAGCAGGGAATCCCAGGAAGGGTCGGCTTTCGGTGGACAATTCGAATTTTTTTTCAACCGTGCTATTACCTGAACGCGGGACCGTATCTGTTCATCCGGGCAGTTCTCCAGGGTCAGGGCTAAAGCCAGGGCAAGGGTCTCATATCTTTTTTCCAGTCCCAGGTTTTGCAGCAGATCAGCGATCCTTAACATTCTGACTACAGCTTCCTCTGTGGGCTGGTTAAATTTGATAATCATAGCCAGCCAGAGGGAAAACTGGTCCCGTACCAGGGCAGCCTGGCTTTCATCAATCCATTCCCAGGCAAAACTCCAGCCAATGATGGACTCAAGCTTTTGCTTTTCCAGAAAAAATATGTTGGCTGCCTCCGCCGGATCATCATAAGGGGGATGATAGGGAAAAAGAGTCACGGCAACCAGCCACAGATAGGGTAAGCTCTCGGCAGGCTGGCCTATGGAGAGCGAATAGAAAAAATCCACGACCCTGTTCAGTCTGTCCAGTAATTCCTCATGCGGGGGGAAGAGGGGCAGGACAATTTCCAGAACCCGGATCACCCGGAGAAATGGGCTGGCGGGGGAACCGGAATGAGGGAAATCAGGGTATGGGAAGCCGGGACAGGGGGCGGAAGGGTAAATAACATATTCTATTCTGACTGGCTGATGGCATCCGGAGCACTGAAAATCCAGGTGGAAAGCTTCCTTATGAAGAATTCCCTTCTCTTTTTTTGAATTCCCCTTTTGGGGACTGAGCTTTTCAGGCTTCTCCGCCGGGGAATCTTCTTTCTCCGGCTGGGCTGTTCGGTCAAAGAGCAGCCGGTAGAATGATCCTTCCGCACAATATGACGAGGCAGAGGAGGCCAGACAATTTTTGGTAAAATCGGTAAGGGCTAATGGAGTTTCCTGTTTACAGACCGGGCAGGTGTAAATGGAAGATCTGCTGCATTCCCGGTGCGAATTCTCAATCTGATCGAATTCTGTTCGGCTTAACCTTTGTTCCGGTTGTTGGGATAAAATTTCCATACCTTTCTTGTCGGTATGGAAGGGCAATAAATTCTGAAATTATTTTATTTGTTCTCAAATCACAACCATTGCCTGGGCAATCTCCCCGGCCTTTTGCCTGCCGAAAAGCTGCTCAACCAGTTTCAAAGCAAATTCAAGGGCGGTTCCCGGCCCTCGGCTGGTAATACACGTGCCATCCACGACAACCCTTGACTCCACTGCGCTGGTGTCTTTCAGGTATTGGACAAAGTCAGGGTGACAGGTCGCCCGCCGCTGATCCAGGAGGCCATGATGCTGCAAAACGACTGCCGGAGCGGCACAAATGGCTGCATACAGCTCACCCCGCTGCTGCTGCCGATGTAAAATCACGGCCAATTCATTCGAGTCCCGAAGATGCTCCGCTCCCGGCATCCCGCCCGGCAGGACAACAAGATCATACGTTTCATCCAGGCAGTCTGCGATGAGCTTGTCCGCTACCAGCTTCACTCCCCGTGAGGCAGTGATCTGCGGCCCGTCAACCGAGGCCACGGTCACCAGAGCGCCCGCCCGCCTCAAAACATCGATGATGCTTACTGCCTCCAGTTCTTCAGTGCCGTCGGCAACCGGCACCAATACCTTTTTCGACATATCCGTCTCTCCCCTTAATCACGTATTTATTACTGCCTCTCAGTATTTCCACCCTCCGGGTGCTCTCACTCCCGTTCGGTGTTTTTTACCCTCCAGATTGAGGAAGGCGCTTGAATGATTACCTGCTGCTCATTCAAACTGGCGGGTAAACTCGCTAAAAAGTCTTCGAAGCTCATCCACTTCTGCGCGAAGGTCTGCGACCTGCTGCTCAAGTTCGGCGATCCGTTCATTTTCGGCGCGGACCTCAAGGGTTGCTCTTTGAGGGGGAGGGAGGCCCTGGCCGCATTCCCCCTGCTCTCCTTTGACCTCACCGCACAGCAGATGAGCATAGCGGCTTTCCCTGCATCCCGCCTGCCGGGGAAGCTTCACCACGAATGGCCCGCCTTCGTGCTCCGCAAGCTGCTGCAAAGTTTCCTCCACCTCGGAAAGATCCCCGAACTCGTGAAGCCGGGCAGTGCGTCCCCGTATTTCACCTGGGGTCTGCGGCCCCCGCAACAGAAGAACACAGAGCACCGCCACCTGCGGGGGAGAAAATTCAAACCGGCTGCCGATCCCGTGGGCATATTTTGGCACCCGCCCCTCGGCCGTATTCCTCTGCCAGACAAGATGCTTCTGCTGCAAACCTTCAATGGCCCGGACAACGCTTTTTTCTTCGAGGTTCATGACCGGCTCTCGATTTGATTTCTGATTGCAGGCACTGATAAGGGCATTCAGCGTGAGCGGATAATATTCCGGAGTGCTCATTTCCTTTTCAATCAATGCGCCGAGCACCCGGGCTTCAACCGAAGTCAGGACAATATCCATGAATCTCTCCTCGAATTGCTTATTGAATTTCTTCTCAAAGATCTCTCTGCCAGGACAAGACATCTCCTTGAGCAATCGAACATATTCTACTGAATCCTGGCTTCCGTTGCAAGATGAAGATATGAGCTGCCGATTCAGCGTAATAATCCTGCCAGGCCACCGTCTAGCAAGAGAATTACGAAGATACCGATTACATCAATTGGTCCATCCCTCTCAAATTTTATGAGGTGAGAAAAGCAAGTGAAAAAGACAAGCATGGAAAGTAAATTGTACTCCGTTTTGGAAGCACTGGATATCCGGCCTAAAAACCCTGCCGGAGAAAAGGCTGCCCCTGATGGAGGAAATAGTCAGCATACTGCCAAGCAAAAAAAGTGCGATCACCAGTGTGTTGACTGTTTTTTACTCTTCTGTGAGGAGCCTGCTTAGATGACCGTACAGATTACCGGCAAGATTACCATAAATCAGGAGGGATAAAGATGGCCGGGGTATCAGTCATGAGAGAGATTATCCGGGATATCAGTCAGAAGAGAGACTATTTATGAGAATTGTGGCTTTTGGCGATATTCATGAACGTACTGCCAATATCGGCAAAATTGAGGGTATCGATGGAGCTTCTCTGGTAATTATTACCGGAGACTTGACCAACCGCGGGGGGATTGACCAGGCCAGGGGAGTTATCGAGCAGGTAAGGCGCTATAATTCCAGGATCTATGCCCAGGCAGGCAACATGGACCGGAAAGAGGTGGAAAGTTACCTCGTCGAGCAGGGAATAAGCCTTCACGGCCGGGGGTACATGGTTGCAGAGGATATCGGCATATTCGGCGTGGGAGGATCGAGCCCGACTCCCTTCAATACCCCGAATGAGCTTGATGAGGAAGAGATATTGTCCATTATTCTTCAGGGGTACCGGGAGGTCGAAGATGTCATCCTGAAAATCCTGGTCTCCCATGCACCTCCGCGAAACACGGCGGTTGACAGGGTTTCCGGCGGCCAGCACGCGGGAAGCAGTGCGGTAAGGGAATTCATCGAAAAGTATCAGCCGCAGGTATGCCTCACCGGGCATATCCATGAGGCCAGGGCGCAGGACCGCATCGGACGGACAAAGATTGTCAACCCCGGGATGCTGGGCAACGGAGGGTATGTGGAGGTGCACCGGGAAGGAGCATCCCTGAACGTGGCTCTGAAGCAGATACCGGGAATTTCAACTTCCCGGTGAGCTTCGATGGGGGCTGAACTTTCCCCTGGCGAACTTTCCCCCTGATAATCCTGATCCGCCTCCCTGTCCTTGGCCTGATCCTGCCGCCAAGATGCCTGATGTATTCAATCAGGACATCTCGCTGGAATACCGAAGTATCATACCTGTCAATGGCCTTGCGCAGCACCCTGTAGCCATCCCCGCCAGCAGCCAGATATGAATTGGTCGCCACCTTGTATATTTTGCCTGAATCGATCGGTTTTCCGTTGAGGAGGGCACGTTCCATCGTGCCAGCCGGATGATTGACGATCAGATTTACTCCCTCGGATACCTGCGGGAATCCGCCCCGTCCGATTTCGGTGGCCATATGGCTCAACAGGGAGTGCACATCGCGACCCCGCAGGGTTACAACAACCACCGAATTATCAAAGGGGAGTATTTCATGGATCGTCCCTCTGACAATCCGGCCTGCAGGAAGGGCAGCCCGGATGCCTCCCCCGTTCTGAATGGCAAAATCAGCCCCCAGCTTTTTGGTATACCACAGCATGGAATCGGCAACCAGGTCCCCCAGGGCGGTTTCCTCATCTATCCCGGTCCGGTTGAGAAACACCCCTTCAGCCTGGCCGATGATTTCTGACAGGAGTGAGCCCAGTTGTTTAACGTAGGGCTGCAGTAATGACAGAAGCTCTTTGTCCTCTTCCACCCCCTTATTGGTGACCAGAGAAGCGGCAGTTGCATCGGGCACTTTTCCGGCTGCTTTGAAACCCGCTTTTTTGGCAACTACCGGTATGGCCTCAAATCGGTAATCTATAACCTTCCGGTCACGAATCCACAGGTCAATCCTGCCCAGGACAAGCCCCCACTGCCAGGCCTGAACGATAAGAGTGTTATGGTTTGAGGGAAAATTTTTTACCACAATCGGCTCATCCAGCCTGGTATGAGAATGGCCATCGACAATAAGGTCGATGCCGCTCACCTGCGAGGCCAGCCGTTTTGAGCCCCTCTGAAAAGACTCATGGATGCCAAGGTGAGCCAGGACAATAACGATATCAGTCTGTTTCCTCAGCTCCGGGACCAGTTTTCTGGCAACCTGAACCTCGTCCTCAAAGATCAGGTCCTTGATATGTTCCGGATTGCAGATGAATTTGGCCTCCCTGGTGGTCAGACCGAGAACAGCCACCCGAAAGCCCGCAAATTCCTTGATAAGATAAGGTTGGGCGAGGTATCCGCCATTCCTGGTCTTGATGTTGGCGGAGAGAAAGGGGAAATGGGCCTGTTTCATCTGCTCCTGCAAGACAGTGGCAGGATTGTCAAACTCATGGTTTCCCAGCACCAGGGCGTCGTAGCCGATGAAGTTGTACCCTTGCAGGTCAGGTCTGGCCTTGAAAAAGTTTGACTCGGCCCTGCCGGTGTTGAAATCGCCCGCGTCCAGGAGCAGGACGTTTTTGTTCTCTTTCCTGATCCGTCTGACCAGGGTAGCCCGTGCCGGAAGGCCCCCGACATCAGGGTCAGGATAATGATAGAATTTAACCGGATGCCCATGAGTATCGTTGGTATGGAGAACCACCAGATGATGGACGGGAGATCGGGGGTTTGGGGTGAGGGGTTGGCGCTGTTGAGTGGAAGGAATCTTCCGGGCAGGATTGCTGGAGACAGGGATGAGGATGGCAGGCAGCGCCAGTATCAGGAAAAAGGCAAGCTTGCGGATTTGCTGCCTCCCGGCTGATTCTGCCTTCACTGCCTGTCCTTCATAATGGCTGTCTATCTCCTTTTTCCCAGTTGGCTAGACTATAAAACCCAGGCATCATTCAAGCCAGGACGCAACCTCCGTTGAATACCTGCAGCCCGGATATTACGAAGATTCGTGAGGTAAGTCTTCAATTCATCCATTGATTATTTCTCTTTATAATTCAGCCCGATTGCCTTGCCACTCATCAACTTCAGACTGTGCCTTATGCCTGGCCTACCAAATCAACCTGAGCAAAACTTTTAATCACCCGAAAATGGCTATCACGGGAAAATATCATGACCTTATTCTGGTGGGCCAGAGTTGCCAGGTAGCAATCCGCCAATCCGATCGTGATCCCTTGCCCTCTCAGGTGATTGGCCAGGAGACCGGCTTTTTCCCAGGTATAGCTTTCATTAACTTATTTAATAGAATCCAATAGTTTTAAATAGAAATCAATTTGTTTGACAAATTAAAACAATATGATTAAAATTATATAGCTCTTTGAAATCAAAAGTATGAGGTTTCGGTAAATAGGTTACTGAGTAAAACTTTTGCCGATAAAGAATATATTTTCCAAGTAAAATGTACCGTGTACATAATTGGGAAAATGAATCACAGATTCAATCAAAATAGGATATTTAAGTACAAAATTGTGATTGTATCAGGGATATCCAGAATAATCTCAATCTCTTTTGAGCCTCTTGCACCCTGAAGCAGTTCAGCTATAACCAGACGGCAGGTCCCAATCCGTCCCTCTTCCATGAGATTATCGACCTGGGAAAGGGAGGGATCTTTCTTCCTGAAATAATCAATCCAAACAGACGTGTCTACCAGCACAAGGTTACCCAAGGCGGTGATCTCCATGCCGGATTTCATCTGCATCCTGGGTGAATTCAAGGTGACCAGCCATTTGCCGTATTCTTTCCTTTTTGCGGCTTTTGATCTCATCCTGAATGGCCAGGATGACTGCCTGAGTCTTGTTTTTTGCCCCGGTTGCCTTGACCAGCTCATCAATAAGGTCACGGGGAACCGTCAAGGTTGTCCGCTTCATCGGCTTCATCGATAAATCCTTTCATCCAAGGATGTAGGTTTCCTTACCATAACCATAGAATTGAGATCAAATTATATGCTGCCATCGTCAATAGATCAAGCTTATTTTATCATGTTCTCCGGATTATTGTTCGGCCTGCTTATGACACGATTTGATCTTCAGTTTTGCTGTCAATTTTTTGCACTTTTCTTTGACATTATTCCCCTCGCCTGTTTATAATATAAAAGGTTAAAAAAAGACGATAAGTAAAAAATTTATTTATCATCTAATAAGTAAAAAATATATAATAAATAATATATAGAAAGAATGCAGTAAAGAGAAGGTGACAGCTCAATCTGCTATTTCCTCAAGCAAAAATTTTCTGCACCCATAATTTCAACACTTGAGTCGTATGAAATTTCAAGCTCCCCCTGATCATTGGCAAGAATTTATCTTATGTCTGGCTTTCCATATGATACTGCCATTATCTCCTCTTGGGCTTGAGCTATTATTTACCCAGAAATTAAGCAATACATCATTGACGATATGTGCTTCAATATACTCTGTATCTATTGGGTCTTCTTCGCGTAACAGGCTTTTGTTTGGTCTCGCTATTTTTAGCGGCATGATATTCGCCTCGATGTTTGGAGTAGCGATTAAAAATAATCAAGTACCTTTTTGCAAGCTTCTTTGTCTATTAGATATTTTCAGTATATTTTTATTTCATGGCATAGAAAGGTATTATCGCCATGTAGTAAACGAAAAACCCTATTGGGAGTGGATACCAAAATCATAGGCAACCGAATAATACCATGCTACTGAAATGCTTTACAGGAGAGCTGATATGGAATGGTTATTTACAATTTTGCCGATTCTCGGTGTAGCATCAAGCGTAAGTGCTGTTATAATAAGCCTTCAGGAGACTAAG
>JBFLZW010000046.1:0-4474 GCA_040755755.1 bacterium
AAGCAAGCAAAAAGTAAAAAGGCACAAGGAGGAACTTGTTTTACTTTTACTTTTCAATGATATCCTCTGCGTCTCAGCGTCTCTGCGGGAGAATTACTAATTCTTATGTAAGTGCCATTCTATCTAATATAGATATAATCGAATTAATTTTGTCAAATGTCAAGGGCTGACCCCAAAAATTTCTTGACAACATTATATTCAATATATCAAAATTTATACGGGCATGAGTGTTTCATTGTCTGGGTAGTATAAAGGTCTAAACTAAGGAGGGAGTAAAAAATGACAAGGTTAACAAGCTTAACAAGGGTAAAATGGATAGCAACGTTGATGGTAACTTCGGTGTCAATCTGGACGATGGCTGGCATTGTGAGCTTTGGGGTGATCTTGGGACATGGTGGAGCCGCGGCTTTTGCGGCCACAGTGACTCGCCCTATTCCCGATACAGGGCAGAATATCCCTTACACTGAGGCCTTCGGTGAGGACTCAGACTACACCATAAATCCCCCATCCTACACTAAGCTTGACGACAAGGGAAAGGAACTGGATGATTCTGCCACCTCCTGGAGCATGGTCAGGGATAATGCTACCGGCCTGATCTGGGAGGTCAAGACTGACGATAACTCAATCCATGATAAGGATATAACCTATAAATGGCATGATGCTATAGGTAAATTTATCACTTCTCTGAACGCTGAAAAATTTGGTGGCTTCTCCGATTGGCGTCTGCCTTTTGTTAAGGAATTATCAATGCTCGTGGACCGTGGTACTTGCAATCCAGCTATCAACAGAAAATATTTCCCAAATACCATGTCGTCCGCCTACTGGTCGTCTACTGCCGGCGCCTACGATACGAACAGCGCCTGGTGCGTGAACTTCAGCAGCGGCGGCGTCGGCTACGGCAGTAGGTCGGGCAGTGGCTATGTGCGGGCCGTGCGGAGCGGACAGGATTGATTATTGGGTTATTTGAATATTTGAATATTTAAACCAGAAAGATCTTGAAATATGGCCAGATATGAGCATTTACCCATCTATCAGAAGGCTATGGAGCTTGGAATTTATCTTCAGAATACGGTCAGGAATTTCAGCCGGTATAACAAATATACCATCGGTACTGAGCTGCGCGATCTAGCAAGAGAGATTATCCTTCTGATCATCAGGGCCAATTCTTCCATGGATAAAGAAAATGTATTGAGAGAGCTGGTGGAAAAATGCGAGCTGTTGAAAACATCGCTGGCCTTTGCCAGGGAAGCCAAGGCTTTTGACAATTTCAAGAGCTTTCAACATGCCTCATGTATGGCGGTTATTTTATGCAAACAGAGCGAGGGATGGCTTAAAAGCAGCAGGGGAAGCCGGAATCATCAATCGTCTCAAAAAGGATGAGTCGATGAGCGTGCTCAATAACACTGTGCGCCTTCTCCGCCTTTCGATCAAGGCATTTTTATGCAGGATATTATTTTCAAAGCCGTAAGGGATTCCTTACTTGAGTGGAGAAATTAATATTCGGTGGGCTGACAGGTTTTTATGGGTCTGGAATGGCCAGGGAAGGCTGTATAGCCGTCAAGTGGGAAGGTGAAAAATGTCATCCGCCTACTGGTCGTCTACTGCCAACGCCAACAATACGAACAACGCCTGGTGCGTGAACTTCAGCAACGGCAACGTCAACAACAACAATAAGTCGAACAGTTACTATGTGCGGGCCGTGCGGAGCGGAAAGTGTTCCCTGCTCTCCTTTGAATCGGTCTGGAAAGCTTATCTTGACTGCCGGCGAAGGAAAAGAGGTACGATAAATGCGCTCAGGTTTGAATATGGTTTATTGGATAATCTGTTCAGCCTGGCTCAGGAGTTACAAAATGGTACCTATCAGCCATCCCGCTCTGTTTGCTTTGTTACCACAAGACCTAAATTACGCGAGATTTTTGCCGCTGATTTCAGAGACAGGATTGTCCATCATCTGATTGTTCGGGAGATGGAAAAGGTCTGGGAGCGAAAATTTATCCACGATTCCTATGCCTCAAGGTCGGGGAAAGGAATCCATGCGGCTGTAGCCAGGCTCCAGAAATTTATGCTCAAAGCGACCAGAAATCAGAAGCGAGTAGCTTATTTTATTCAGCTTGACATTCGCTCTTTTTTCATGAGCGTAGATAAAGAGATTCTCGTTCAGATTCTCGAACAAGAGCTGCGGCCAAGAAAAGAGATTGAATCAGAAGCGCTTCTTTACCTGCTCCATCGGACTATCTTTCACCACTGCCCTGATAACTATTTCTTTAAGGGTGATCCGGCCATGCGGGATAAGATTCCAGCTCATAAATCGCTCTTCAAGGTGCCAGCGGGCAAAGGGCTGCCAATAGGCAATCTTACCTCTCAATTCCTGGCCAATGTCTATTTAAATAAGCTGGATCAGTTTGTAAAACATACTCTCCGCTGCCGCTTTTATATCAGGTACGTAGATGATGCTATTCTCATCTCGCCTGATCAAGATCAGTTGCTTGAGTGGGAGGAGAGAATCGGTGAGTTTCTGGAAAAGCGGCTTGCTCTTCAGCTCAAGGGCAAAGGGAAGATAAAGAGAGTTTCGGAGGGGGCTGATTTTTTGGGCTATATTGTCAGGCCGGCTTATCTTCTGGCTCGGAAAAGAGTAGTCAATAATTTAAAATTCAAGCTGGTTCGGTTTCAAGATAAGATGATTCAAGATCTTCAAATTCACGGCCTGAAGGTTAGAAAAATAATTATGCAGCCTCAGATGGTAAGGAAGCTGAGGCAAACCCTGGCCTCTTATCTGGGGCATTTAAACATGGCAATACCTTCAGGCTGATCAATTCGCTTTGGACGGCCAATTCATGGCTGAGAGAGTATTTCATTTTCCATAGGGGAAAGTTAAAGGATCGTTATAAACATAAGAGACTGTTTCGATCGTTTCACGCACAATACCTGTTTTTCAGAACCAGGCTGAAAGATACGGTTCTTTTCTTTCAAGCGGGGAATTTTCTGGAATTATATGATCAGGACGCAGTCGATCTTGCTCCTGCTCTGGGGCTTGAGATAAAGGAAAATTTTCGGGGAATGAGATGGGCAGCGGGTTTTCCCATCCGGCTGGAGAGAAAATTTATGGATAAAGCCCTGAGTTTAGGCAGGGATGCGGCTGTAGTGAATGAGGGTATCACAGGCTGGTTGGTCAAAGACCGGCAGGTGCGGGAAATTTATCGGGTTTTAGAGAAGTCATCTTCTGCCGTCCAGGCATGAAAGCCTAAAAGGAGATTAGAGATGAGAAGGTTATTGTGTGGATTAACTCTTTTTATCTTATTATTATGCTCAAGGCTTGCTCTTGCTGACTTTATGGGCAATGGCTCATACACAGCCAATGGTGATGGCACAGTTACCGATACTTCCACTGGCCTTATGTGGCAGCAAGAGACAGCCGGGCCGATGAGCTGGGAGGAGGCGCTGCACTACTGTGAGGGACTCACCCTTGGGGGGCATAGCGACTGGCGGCTGCCGAATGTCAATGAGCTGCAATTTCTGGTGGACTACAGCCGCTACAATCCAGCCATAGACCCTGAGCTATTCCCCAAAACTCAAGCCTCTGGCTACTGGTCATCAACGGTGAATCACTGCTCGCCTGATACTGTCTGGTATGTGGGCTTTGGCTATGGGGGGATATCGTACGGCAACAGGGGGGCAAGCCAAGACAGCAAATACTATGTGCGGGCCGTGCGTGGCAGCTCCGCAGATGAGACAGTGATAGTAGAGAAGAGAAAAAATTATATCTATGCCAACGGCTCCTACAAAGCTAACGACGACGGCACGGTGAGTGATGAGACAAGCGGCCTTATGTGGCAGCAAGAGACAGCCGGACCGATGAGCTGGGAGGAGGCGCTGCACTACTGTGAGGGACTCACCCTTGGGGAGTACAGCGACTGGCGGCTGCCGAATGTCAATGAGCTGCAATTTCTGGTGGACTACAGCCGCTACAATCCAGCCATAGACCCTGAGCTATTCCCCAAAACTCAAGCCTCTGGCTACTGGTCATCAACGGTGAATCACTGCTCGCCTGATAATGCCTGGTATGTGGGCTTTGACTATGGGGGGATATCGTACGGCAGCAGGTGGTCAGGCAAATATTATGTGCGGGCCGTGCGGAGCATCTCGTCAGATGAGACAGTGATAGTAGAGAAGAGAAAAAATTATGTCTATGGCAATGGCTCATACACAGCCAATGGTGATGGCACAGTTACCGATACTTCCACTGGCCTTATGTGGCAGCGAGAGACAGCCGGGCCGATGAGCTGGGAGGAGGCGCTGCACTACTGTGAGGGACTCACCCTTGGGGGGCATAGCGACTGGCGGCTGCCGAATGTCAATGAGCTGCAATTTCTGGTGGACTACAGCCGCTACAATCCAGCCATAGACCCTGAGCTATTCCCCAAAACTCAAGCCTCTGGCTACTGGTCATCAACGGTGAATCACTGCTCGCCTGATA
>JBFLZW010000046.1:4574-10938 GCA_040755755.1 bacterium
CCTGATACTGTCTGGTATGTGGGCTTTGGCTATGGGGGGATATCGTACGGCAACAGGGGGGCAAGCCAAGACAGCAAATACTATGTGCGGGCCGTGCGTGGCAGCTCCGCAGATGAGACAGTGATAGATGAGACAGTGATAGTAGAGAAGAGAAAAAATTATATCTATGCCAACGGCTCCTACAAAGCTAACGACGACGGCACGGTGAGTGATGAGACAAGCGGCCTTATGTGGCAGCAAGAGACAGCAGGGCCGATGAGCTGGGAGGAGGCGCTGCGCTACTGTGAGGGACTCACCCTTGGGGGGTATAGCGACTGGCGGCTGCCGAATATCAATGAGCTGCAATTTCTGGTGGACTACAGCCGCTACAATCCAGCCATAAACCCTGAGCTATTCCCCACAACTCAAGCCTCTGGCTACTGGTCATCAACGGTGAATCACTGCTCGCCTGATAATGCCTGGTATGTGGGCTTTGACTATGGGTGGATATCGTACGGCAGCAGGGGGGCAGGCAAATACAATGTGCGGGCCGTGCGGAGCGGTAGGTTATTGGGTGATTTGGTTATTTGCACGCCGGAGAAGTTAACCTTGACTTACGGCAATGGGGCCTTCAACAGCGACGATGCGACCAGGTATGAGATGATTGGCGACAGGGCAGTAGCCTCGGCCAGACCACTGGGGGCTAAATTGTGCCTTAAGGTGGATTGGCTGGAAGATAAGGGCAAGGTAAAATTTACCGATAATTGCGGCAATACGCTTGAGATTTCGCCTGATAGAATCACTTCAGATGACCGAGCCTGGGTCAAGGTGCGGGATGTGGCTGAACATTTTGGCTGGCGGGTGGATTGGAATGTGCAGAATCGGATTGTGACGGTCTCTCCACTAAAACTAACCAGCCCAAGTAACAATGCCACCTTTACCGTGGGCGATATAGTAAAGCTGTCTGCTACTGCCCCAGGAGTGGCCACAGCCAAGTTCTGGGTGAGTAACATCTCTACTGGGTGGTCAGATAATCCTGGCGGAGAGCTGCATGGAAGTTATAATTATTCAGTTAATTGGTCAACAATCGGATTGGATAGCGGCTGGTATTTGATAAGGGGGATAGGGTATGACAGCAGTCAGCAGGAAGTAGCACGGGATGAAGCTTATGTCAGGCTAATACCAGGCAGATTACCAAGTCCCAAAATTAACCAGCCTGCAAAGGATGTAACCCTGCCCCTTGGTGACATTACTGTCCAATGGAATTCTGTACCAGGCGCTGTAAAGTATTGGTTTAACATCCGAGATATTAACAGGAATAAGGTGCCGGAATGGTTTCATGATAATGAATTAAGTAAGGATAAAACCAGCTATAAAATATCAGCAGAAAACCTATCCAAGGATTATGAGGTTGATAAGAAAACAGAGCGCAGATACAGAGTGGCGGTAGCTGCGGTTCCTCAAGGTGCGCTTGCTTTATCGGACGCCTTGTGGTCAGAGGTGGAATTTACGGTTAAGTTTCCACCTGGATCTCTGGCAAAAGTAGAAATAACCGAGCCTAAAGAAAGCGGTAAAACCTACAACTTAAGGGATATGATAATAAGATGGAAGGAGGTGGCAGGAGCAAGCCAATATGCAGTGGCCATGTGGGAGTGGGAGCCGCCGATATTAGTCAGAAAGAAACAAAGGAGCAAAGCTCTATTGTCATCCAGCTGCGATGTCAAGGAGAAAATCTCATCATGGATTAACGAGTTAAATGGGCATCCTCCAAAGCTACTGAAGACAGACATAGATAAGGATAAGACTACCTATACTATACCGATGACCAAGCTTGCCGAGGGCCATCAGTATATGTTTGGGGTTTGGGCGGTGAATGCAGAAGATTGTCTTGTGGGGCCACCAGGAGGGGTTGACTTCAAAATAGCATCATCTACAATTTTAATAAAAATTGACACGAAACCACCTTCTGCGTATCCAGAAGATTCTTGGTATTTAGGAGATTGTCATGTACATACAAATTACAAGGGGAAGGATAATCCTATTAATGAGGATAAAAATAAAGGGGTAATTGATCATGTAACAGTAACATTGGCTGATCGTATAAGCCAAGCACAATCTATCGGCTTAAATTTCTTAATAACTACTGATCATAGAAGTATGTTTGACCACAATAATGACGACAACTACTACGCTGGCATACGTTGGCAAGACTACGCATCTGCTTGTAATAAGTCAAATTTTCTTGTCATTCCAGGAGTGGAATTTTCTATAAGAAACCCCAAGGGAGGTGGGGATATTAGTCATTGTCTTGCTTATGGATTGGCAGCGGATAAAGATTTATTTAGCGAGTGGTGGAGGTTGAAGGATAGGAAGGAGGCATATACGCATCAGGAGATTATCAATAAAATAAATGAGCATAACCCTGAAAAGTCGTTTGCTGTGATTGCTCACCCCTACCAAAATCCAAGTTGGAATAATTGGAATTGTGAGAATTTTAATGGAATACAACTACTAAATAATGAAAAAATGGCTGACCCTAATACTATTAGGATTAGGAAGTGGTTTGACCTCTTGAGAGACAGATTCGTTTCTACAGTGAGGGGAGGAGAAGGATTCGTTGTAGGTATTGGTGGTACAGATAGTCATTATGAGTATAATGATAACAAGGGATTTACCTGGGTATATACAAGTGATTTTAGTAGAGATGGCATATTGAAAGCAATCCGAGCTGGTCGTGTAAGCGTTTCGGGGAGGAAAGAAAATTTTGGGGCTTTTTCAATTAATTCCCGACCTCAAGGAGACGTTGTTAAGGTATCATCAAATGACACCCTTAACTGGAAATGGAAAGTCAAAGGGGATTGGAAAGATGTTACAATATATGATTATGATAGAACGACGTTTGGGTATTTTGAGAGGGTAGAGCGACCAGAAAAGTACGAGCATCCTTTTACAACTTCGGCTCCCCAAAAAGATACCTTCTATGTGGTAAGGTTTAGATATACGGATGGCAGTGATGTATGGACTAATCCCATTTTTGTGGATGTTGAATCAAAATCATCATCACCACCTATACTCGTACGCGCCAGAACCGATTCTCTACCTGTTAGTTTACCTATAGAACTTAGTCTTGCTGATGCCCTTCTCACTGCTAATGGCTCAGGAGGCGCAGCTGTGCAAGGTATGACTATATCTTCTTTTGATTGTCCTGCTGAATCTCTACCGCCATCAGGTTATATTAGTGATATCTATTACTTCAATGCTGACGATACTGACAATATTTCGATTTCTAACATTAGATTGACTATCACTTACAATGATTCTGATCTTTATGTAAATCCGAGCCGCTTAACCATTTATCAATATGATCCTATGGCTAAGAATTGGGTAGAATTGCCGTCAACTATTGATACTACCTTACATACTGTAACTGCCAACCCTTATTCTCTAGGTATATTTGTCTTAAGTGCTTATGATGAGGAAGATTTTGTAGCTCCTGACATTGCTTTTGAAATACCCACTGATGGAGTGATACTATGTGAGCCAACCACAGTCAAAGTTAGGGCAAGCGATTACAATGGGGTAATTAAGGTAAGATTTTATATTGATGGAGTATGGTTTGAAATTGACAACTTCAGAGAAGACGGCTGGTCAACAACCTTTGACCCGCATCTCATCACCGCCGGAACGCACACCTTAACTGCCGAAGCCTTTGATGCCGCTGGCAACTCAAGTCAGGCCGAAATCACTATTTCCATCCCCGAATCTGTGGCAGCCATGTCGCCGGTAGTTTCCATCACTTCACCGGCGAACAATGCTGGAGTCTCTGGGCAAATAGCCCTTACCGGAACGGTTACTGCGGCCTCAATGCCTGAGATCGTTGCCGTGGTGGATGAGACGCCTATCGGCTGGGCCGAGATTGACGATCAGGGCAGATGGACCATTGAGCTGGATACGACCATGCTAGACAATGGCCAGCATACCATTTCGATCCTGGCCACAGACTCGATGGGTGCCCAGGGCACGGCCAGCCTGACTATTACTATTGCAAACCAGTACCACACTTACTACCAGGACGCCGACGGCGACGGTTATGGCGATCCTAATCGGTCAATCACTGCTCTTGCCGCACCAGCGGGCTATGTGGATAAAGGGGGCGATTGCCAAGACAGTGATGCCAATATCAATCCTGCTGCTTCTGAAGTCTGCGATAACAAGGACAATGACTGTGACGGGCTGGTGGATGAGAACCTGGCCAAACCCTGCTCTACAGGCTGTGGCAGCGGCACCGAAACCTGCCAGGCTGGCCGCTGGGTTGGCTGCACTGCGCCTCAGCCTCGGCCTGAAACTTGCGACGGCAAGGACAATGACTGCGACGGGCTGGTGGATGAGGGTTTGGCCCGCACCTACTACCTCGATGCTGACGGTGACTGGTATGGGGATGCTTCCGAGAGCTTGCAGGCCTGCTCTCCGCCTTCTGGGTATGTGGAGGATGGCACTGATTGCGATGACCAGAATGGGGCTGTTCATGAAAACTGCGGATCGTCACAGCCACCTGAATCTCAGGCAGCCTGCCAGGAGGATAATTCAGGCGCGCTGGATGTGGTTGGAGCCAAGGGGAAGCCAGGGGATGAGGTTGAGATTGCCGTCAGAATCCAGGGGGCGCCTTGGGATGTCTACTCCTTTGGATTTGAGCTGACCTACGATCCTGAGATTTTGGAATACCGGGAGGAAGATTATAAGTTAGGGGAGTTAGCCGCTTCCTTGCCTCTTTTTGGAGTAAGGGAGATCAGCTCTGGCAAGATAAAAGTAGCGGGTATTGATCCTAGTGGTGGCAGTATAACCGAGGGTGCAAGCGGCACAGTGGTTGTGCTCAAATTCGAGGTCAGGAGCGGGATTCAGGGAGGAGAATGCTATCCCCTGGGGCTGGAGGCGCTCGATGGTGATATCACAGAATTTTCGGCCACTGGCGGCTGCCTGTGTGTTGAATGCCAGGAGCAGACTTCAGGCGTGCTGGATGTGGTCGGCACCACAGGCTCACCAGGTGATGAGGTTGAGATTCCAATCAGAATCCAGGGAGCACCAGATGCGGTTTCTTCCTTTGGATTTGAGTTTACTTATAAGCCCAATGTCCTGGAATACTCAGGTTATGAGAAGGGGGATTTGCCCGCCTCTTTCCCCATATTTGAGGTGATAGAGCTTGGCTCTGGCAGATTAAAAATAGGCGGGCTTGATCCCTACAGCGGGATAAGCGAGGGTGCAAGCGGCACAGTGGCAGTGTTAAAATTCAAGGTCAAAGAGGAGGGCAGTGCTGGCCATGAGGGTGAATGCTATCCCTTGAGGATAGAAAAGCCGGAAGATACTATCAGCCAGTTTGCCATCAGCGGTGGCTGCTTCTGCATCGAAACCTGCACTGGAGACCTTACCGGAGATGGAATCGTTACTCCATCTGATGCTCTGATTGTCTTCAGATGCTACCTGGGTATAACCCCATGCCCTGAGTGTGCTGATGTTGATAAGAGCGGGCATGTTAGCCCGGCTGATGCTCTTTGCCTGTTCCGCAAATACCTTGGGATGGTATCTTGCCTGGATTAAGGAATTGAGGTGGGGCGAAAGAGCCCATATGCATCAAGCTAAGCGGTCTTGTTGCGCCCTCTCCCCTTTGGGGTTCAGGGTATGAGGAGCATTCGCTCCCTTATAGTGTAACAACAGGAGGCTGCCTCTGATAAATTACGCCCCTCTCCCCAAAGGGTTCAGGGGCGGACACTTTTGAATTTGGGGAAGCGGACTTTGGAATGCGGGCGGCAGCCGCAGAGTTATAGTGGCAGCCGCAGTTATGTGGAAGCGGCTTCCAGCCGCGCCTCTTTGGCCTCTCACTTCAGTAGTTTTGACTGATTGACTATCGATGACACCAGCACTGGGCTGGACATTTCGTCCCGATTGTTTTCTCACTTCTTGCCGAAGAGCAGTATGAAGTTTCTCCAGTGTTCCATCTTGTCGCCGGATACGGAAATAATGGTACACTGTCTGCCAAGGAGGAAAGTCATGTGGCAATAAACGCCAGCCACAACCACTGCCAAGGAGGCGCGCTTTCAATTTCTACTGCTCCCGGATCAACTGGAGCAGTTCGTCGGCGGACATTTTGCCGGTCATATCGCTGCCATCCAGGAGGTTGGAAGCCAGGTCCCGTTTTTCTTCGAAGAAACGGTCGTTGCAGAACGCTCATTAATCTTGTTTGAATCAGTCGTTAATTTTACTCTTGACAGCAATTCAGAGTGAGGAAAAATAGGGGTAAAAACATAGCAATATTGAGGAGATAGAAAAACATTCTCAAGAAATTTTTCGGATTATTTTGCTTTGATTGAAGGGATTTTTGTGATAAATCAGG
>JBFLZW010000047.1 GCA_040755755.1 bacterium
CTGGCATGATAATCACTCCTTTCAGACCTTTTTTGATACCTCTTCTCTGGTACCAAGGATATTTTACCATGTCCGAACCTCTTTTTGTTTTCTATGTGGTCGCGTATTTATGGCGACCTGTACTAAGCTGTTTAAATGCCTGCTGCCATCCTGGTAATTCTCGTTCACAAGTGCTTAAAAAATTCTGATATTGCTCGGCTGTATCCAGGGCTGCCTGGGATTCGGCTGCCGCAGATTCCAGCATCTGAAGTTCAAGGGGAGATTCTTGTGAACCGCCGGCATTTTTCCAGGAAACCAGAGCTTGCTGAAGTGATGTGCCTCTGGATATTATTTTTTTCTGCCATCCTTCTAATTTACTAACTTCGAAGGTGAGCTCTTTATGGTATTCACTTTTTTTGCGCAGTTCATCATGCTTTGGGCCTATCTCTGTATTGAGCTTTTGATAAGTGTCAGATAAATCAGCAAGTTGCTTGTGGAATCGAGCATCTTCATCAGTAAGGGCCTGGTACTGGGTCCATTGTCTGCTCACATTTTGCAGGGCCGATCTCCGCCGGTCAAGCGCCACCTGTGCCTTAGCCCGTCTGGCCTGGAGATCATGGAGGATTGTAGAAGATGGCTCGTTATTATATTCACCGATGTCCACCTTCAGCAGCTTGGCTGCTGTTTGAATATTTGCCCTGACTGCAGCATGCAAAGGCTCACTGGCATTAGCAGAGGCTGCAGCTATCTTCTCGTGCATCGCTTTAAGTTTGGTTGTTACGTTCTCTAACTCAGATGAGAGGGTACGCGATGCTGGCAGCCTCTTTCGAATTTGACTTAGGTCATCCTCCTGCCTCTGTAGCTCTCCTACACCAAAAAGGTCAGAAAACATCAGCCCACGGGTTTCTATAGCCTGCTTGGAAGTGTCAATGAGCAAGTCTAAGGAGGAGCCAGCTAAAAATCTAATTGCTCGTAGCCAGGTTGACCTGACGGTATTAGCATGTTTGTGATTGGTGCCTGGAGGAAGCTCACCTGGGGATATTAGATCCAATAAGTGAGCTAATGTGAAATTTCGGAAACGGCTGGAACCAAAGTCCCAGAGTTTCAGAGATGTTTGGTTATTATTTAAGTACTCACGGCGAAGCTTAAACCCTTGCCTTTCAACATCTAAAACAGCCTCTACCGCAGCAGGGCGAGGGGTGAAAATACACTTGATACCTTCTTGCCCCGTGGATTTGTTCAACCGCTCAACTCCTCCTGTAAGGAGCCATTCTACGGAATCGCAAAGGCTGGTCTTTCCCATACCGTTTGGTGCATAAATAAGGGTAAGTCTAGCAGTCAAATCCAGCTCCAGTTTGTCTCTTATTCCACGAAAACCTTCGACCAGGAGCTTATCGAGAAACATTATCAGATTCCTCCCCTTCCGCAGTTTCAGCAAGCTTTTCAATAGTACCAACAGTCTTTTCAATGGAGTTGGTGTCTGCATATAGGGCGAGAGCCTCCTGAGCCGCTGCCGGCAGGGTAAGGGCAGTAGTATCCAATTTGACAATCTCTGGAGAAGGTGGCAACCCAAGAGTTGTGATGCGGCACAGTCGGTCGGTCCACTCACCATTTTCAGAAGGCCACAATACATGTTTGCGGCAAAGATGAGGATCGAGCTCAACTTGACGAGCTATCCTGCGCAGTTCATCATCAGGCGTTGCAGGAAGGGCGAGCAAGAGATACCCATCTATGAGCCGACCATATTTCTCCTCAGTGATCAGATATTGATCGAGCCAGGCGGTTCCTTCTTTTTGGGCCTCTAGCAGCATAGAAGGTGTACTCTTCTCTACCGGGCATAATGCAATGATGGCGAATGGGCTACGCCAAACCCATGTAGCGGAGGGAGGAGTAATATCTGACACTATCTCATTAGCAGCATTCCGTCCACTAAACCCTACAGGCATGGCCAATGCCTGGATTTCTGCACAGAGCTGATCAAAGACCTTGTGGTTCATGAGTTAGAGTCTCCAAAATCCTTGAGAAGTGATGCTGTTAATTGCACCCTGAGTTGTTCTTCATTTTTTGCAGTAACCAGATGGTGTTCGAGTTCACCAAGACATCGCCAATAGATAGTACGGGGGCGAGGTTCGGTGATTAAGTGTTCATTGGGCTGCGAAGGCTGAGGTCGCACGATATTCGTGCGATGTTCAATCTGCACTCTCCCTGACGGTGGTTCCGGTCCGCTTCCATGTCCAGCTCCAACTACTATTAGAGGGATTGCGCTTCCGCTTTGTTCAGCTATATTTTGCAGAAAGGAATACTGCTCACGGCTGCGAAGCCGCTTTGACTTCCAAACGAGAATTTCACCTTCTGGGACATTAAGAAAGAGCTGCCCCTGCTGAACCTTCTCAGGATCAAGGCGGGCAGGGGTAGCGGCCTTTAATGCTGCCACCATCCCAAGTGCACGATCAAAGTGCTCGGCATAGTTATGCATCATATCTGGGTCTTGCAAGTCTGGATCTCGCAAGCCAGTATCATTATTTCTATCGAGCTTCTCAATTCCACCAGATAGCATCCGAGGCCATAATGTGGAGGTCAATTTGTGTTCAGAGTTATCTTCCCATAGTTCTTTTTCAATATCCTTTTGTAGGTCATCTATGCTTTTCCCTACTAATTCCTGTACAAGAGTTAAGTTTCTTTCCCCATTCGGTTCATCGAGAGCTGATTTTCTACCATCGTTACCTGATCTTAGAGATAAAGGCTCTGTATAGGGGACATAGTTGTCTACAATCGCCTCTCGCCTCCGCAAGAGAAACCGGTTCAACTCATAAGCTACAGCATTGCCATGAACCTGACGCAATTCTCCGTCTCGCCAAATGTAACGCCGGTTTGGTGTCCAGACACCTTTACCTTGATCAATTTGGTCCACCCACCGGAGTGGCCCCAATGTCACTCCCGGCTCTGCACAGCGGAGCAGCAACCCGGAAGCCGCATCTGTTTTAATGTAACGCACATGAGGTAATGGAATCTTTGGGGCCTTATTCATAATGTTACGGCTAATGAAGGCACCAGTGAGGCACCGCCACTTATCACAGTCTTCATCCTGTTTTGGTTTTATAACCTGTTGATTCACCAGGAACAGTACTGCTGGCGGATTCTGCAGACCTACCAAGTCATTAATGGCAAGACGCCAGAAGTCATGTTCTGGCTTGGGGCTGCAAAGCATTCCTGCCACAAGGACGCGAGCCCTAGCAGTTGGCTCTTCTTCCTCTAAAGACTTCTGTATGCGATCTCGAGGGCTTCCCTTCTGAGAGCATATTAGATCGGAACAGATCACTGGGAAAAGAACGAGGTCATTCGCCTCCACCCGGAGAATCGTTCTGCCATAAGTGATATTATCCACAAATGGAACTTCATTACTCGGATCGGGAAAATTCTTTAAAAATAAGTAGCACTTTGTAGCCCCTGGCCTTTCATGAACCCAGCACCACCCTCCGTTATACCGACCATCGGGATCAGGAGGTTGCTCATTGACGTCCCATCCGGCCTCCACATGAGGAATATCGAGAAGCGCCTTCAGGCTTGTACCATTACAAAAGCCAAATCCTGCCAGAATTATTAAAGGGGTGGGATGTTTCTGAATGATGCTGTCCAGGGCATCGAAGTCCTCCGAGCCAAAAGCTAACTCTGGGAAAATTACAAGCCCAGGGAGGTTGTTAAAACAACGCCGAACAGTGGACGGGGAGCCCTCGGTTAATATTATAGATTGGGCAAGTGCCACGCTATTGGGCCTTGTAAGATCCCGGTCCATTATATCTAGATTGGCCATTGGGGGTTTGACCACACAGACCTGTAAATCTCCATTAGGCCGCCACCCAGACGATAAATGGACAATCTTAACGCCAGAGGATTCGAAGGTTTTGGGTAGATTATTTTCAGGTTCGACTTTGTTCAAAGCACCACCTCGCCCTCAATGGGCACCCTACTTTCTTCCCATTTCCCAGTGGAAGCTGGCAGTGATGCATCGGTGAGATTGTTTTTTCCAGGAGGATGCTCAAAAAGTTCTAGATGAGATACCTATACACTTTTATCGTTACTGGTTCAGAAGGTATAAACTTTTCAGCCGATTTAACCATCGAGGGATGAAGTTGAAATAGATATGTATCAATAAGCTATTTGATAGTGAATTATATTCAAGAAAGTAAAAAATTGCAATATGAAATTCTTCCTTACAACCTCATGCCACCCCAAAGATCACAAGCTGGAATTTTTCAAAGAGGAGCGCAGGTAGCGGTAAATTTTCCTGCCGTTAGCCTTGGCTGTTCCTATTATTAGGCTATACAAGGTAGCACTTGCCTTTTGACACCCAATGGGGTCCCGAAAAAGCCAGTTCTTGAGCCCTAATACAGCGCGGTGAAATCTCTATACAGTTAACGGCTACTTGTCCGATAGGAGCGCAAGAATCGATACTGGGAGGGGTTTCCCCTTATTGCTTATTGCATATTCTGGGTAAATTTCCTTATTTTGCTATAGACTCATCAAATTCCACACTGCCATCATTAGGTGGTGTTCAAGAATAAGCCGTTAATGCAAAACTATACAACAGTTATTGCTTTCCCCATTAGTTGTGTAATGGACATTTTTCCATATCATTGGAATCATTTAGCTAAAGGTTCAATATTTTGATTGTAACTACTCAGGCATAGGCAGGAGATGGTTATAGTTTTCATGATTTTTGTAGATTATCCGATAAGGTATAAAGGAGTGAGTAAGATGGGATAAACAGAGGGATAGGAAATAGCTGGAAGATAGCAT
>JBFLZW010000048.1 GCA_040755755.1 bacterium
GTGATCGGTAAGCCAATCCGTAAGCTCTATTGCTGCCAGTGGCAAGCATGGCCACTCCGTACAGTAATACAGGTTGCTCGGTACCGCCGATCCACAAGTAAGCTTGCCGATCCTCTCCCTTAATCGCTGGTCCGAGTCCTCAAGCGCCAGGTAGAGCACGTCGGCTTGTGGTACATCTACGGAGCTTAACACTTTGCCCCCATAGGCCACACCGAGTCCCCAATGCAAAGACAGCCAGCTCTTGCCAACCTTGGGTTTGCCCGCCAGTATGGTAAGGCCCTGTGGCAACAAGCCAGGTATGATCCATTGGATCGGTGGTATATCCCGCTGCATCAACTCCGCTACGCTTGCTGGTTGTGGCCTGCTCGGTGTTACTGGTTTGGCTTGCTGCTCTGGCTGAGCCTGCTTACCTCTGCTTGCTGCTGTGGCCAGCAATATGGTCCGCTTACCATATGTCCGGCCCTGGTCATCGGGGTAATTGTCCCATTTGTTGGCGATGCCTGGCCATGCCGGAGCCTGTCGGATAAGCTGATCGATCCGGTCAGCATCTATACCCAGTCCGGCCATAATACGGCATAGGCCAATATCCCAATCCGGCACCTGCCCTTGCAGGTAATCCTTACCAGATCTGCCTTGGTACTTGGCTGAGGCTATTGCCTCGATTGCTTGTTGCTTATCAACCTGCTCTGCCATTAGTCTGCTCTCCGTATCTTGATCTTGCGAAAACCAACAAACAGTGATACAACTAAAAAAACGGGGCACACCCGTATAACGGGGCATGATACCGCCCTACATACTGGTATCACAGCTAAGGGATCGAGACGGTTATCTTTGCGGGATGGTCGTTTCGATCCCTTAAGTTTTTTGGAGCATAATTTGTTTATTTTTTTGAAGCAAACAAAATATGACGACTACCTGATTATTCTGAGTAGTCATGACTACCTCAAATCAAAGGTAGTCATCTTTTCCTTTCCTTTACCTGCCCATATTCCCCCGGAAAGATATTTTTCCCAACATTTTCAATGATATCTCTTGCATTGTCTCTTTCTCGCTGCCACACTTTGAGATGAATACTTTTATGGATTCCGTTATCAGCATTAACTCTTTGTATAACATCTTTCCAGTTGAGCTTTTCAACTTCTCTCAGGTGATAGACTTCCAGGTATCGCCGAAGGTTTTTGAGATCGCTTTCAGATAGCCTTTTGCTTGGCAAGGGAAAACGGGGATGTTTTTTGATGGGATTTATCTTAAGCTCTTCTTGTTTCTTGCTTATAATCAACCTAATTTGTTCCATCAGGTCATCTATGGGCACATTCAGAGGAATTCCAATGGTAAAGAAATTAGGGTCTCGCAGAATTTTTGAGAATTCCGGGAAGAATGTCGGCAGGTTCGGAAAGGGGAGAATATCTTTAGGTGGCTGATATCGATACATCCGCTGCTGAATATCACAAAGCTTTTCCTCCCATGAGAGGTTATGAACATCTCCCCAGTCCCAAAAAACGAGGGTGAGGTTTTTGACTTGATTAAATCCAAGATTCTCGATCTGACGCATAAACAATGATTCATGTTCATGGTCAATTAATTTTGTAGACTCCCTCACGACATAGCATATTTTTTCATAATCCTTGTTTAGCTTCAGGTACTCATACCATAGGCGATAAGCCTCTTGATTTTCTATTGTTCCTGTTAAAAGGGAGTGTAGTAAATTCATTCCTGCATCCTCTCTGCATTCAGTAAATGTTATGCTGCCCGGCCTCCTAGATGCAGACAAAGAGCCTTGTCGGTGAGTTCATGACGCTTACCCAAGGGCAGCGTTTATCTGAAGATTCTCCGCAACATCCTTCCTGTCACCTTACCGGCCATCCTCCGCCCGATCCTTCGGCCCACCTTCCCGCGCCGGACCGCCTGGAAGTCTCCAAGTATTCTGGCTAATGAGTAGAGAAATGAGCGAAATTTATTGATTGTCATGACTTGCCTTTCCTTTGCTCGACTTCGGCCCTGAGCCGGTCACATTCCGCCTTGGCCTGCTCAAGTGCCTTATCCTTTGCCTGTAATTCTTCTTTATATTCAGTTATTTTTTCACTCGTCATATTGGTGTCATATCTGTGTTATAGTCGTGTCATATAAATACCCCCGGCCAGGATCACCGTAAACCTGGCCAGGGGTGAACGTCAATTAAGCCCCAAGGAGAAGGCTGTCATCTCTCCCCTGGTCGATCATGGGCAAGCCCTCCCACCGTCAGGCATACGGGATCGAGCCAGCTTGAATATTGCCCCTTCCCTTGAGTTTAGATACTGCTGTATGACCAGGATTGCCCCCCGCGCCTCTCCGATCTCGCAGAGTTCAGCAAGCTCTGGAGTTGTCAGGTAAGCGGTAATGTCAGGCTCTTTTTTCCTGGGAATGGAAACGTTTTCTGGTACATCTGAAGGATGGTGATTCATATTCCCTCCTCGTGGAGGGTCCCTCTGTGGTAAGATACAATCAACCGTACATGGAGGGACCGCGTTAAACCATGTGCGGCCAGGTCCTGGAATGGTGCTGTAACACCTTCCGGGACCGCTTCTATTTCATCAGGGTAAGCAAAGTGAAAATAGCTGCTGTATAGGCAATCAAAAGACCGGCAACCCAACTGACAACCCACTTGACCGTGCTGGATTTTGCTTGCTCGATCTCCGATCTGACCTTCTCTATTTCCAGCTTGACCGATTCAATCTCTTTGGTCAGCTTAAGCTCGGTTTCCCGGATATCCCCTTTTACTTCCCGGATATCCTCTTTCGTTGCCAATTCCCGCTTATGGTCACTTATCAGGGTTTCAATATCCCTTACCGCTGCCTGAGCTTTTTCCTTGCCGAAGGTCTCAGAGAAGATATCGAACAGTTCTATTGCCTCGATGCTCATCTTGTGGCCACCTTTGGTTCATTTTTAGGATATTTTGACCTAAGTTCATTTTCAATAATTTCAGTCAATTTTTGCTTTATGCTTTTTCTCTCTTTGGCCGCTAATACCTTAAGTTCATTCCAAAGATCATCGTCCATGATAATTTGATGACTTTTTTCCATTTATGTTTCTCCTTTCTGTATGATTTTTTAGTAATTATAGACAGTATAGACTTGTATTATTCAATAATCAAGCACAAAATTTATCCCACCGAATCAACCTGCAAGTTTTACCCGATCACCAAAAAGTAAGAAATCCCGCCCTAAAATACCCGTTCCTTTCACCATCTGGTGGGAAAATAAATCACCATCGATCTGGTGGGATAAATCGAAACAGCCAGCCAGACCTTGTAAACAAAGCACAGTCCGATATGCTTTATTATGTAAACTTGCAAGGGAAAATGATCTGGAAGTGACTATCTTTATTGATTTTATCACGATGAAAGAGCGGAATTTTTGCATTCCCACCGGCCATAGACTGGAAATTTTCTCCCACCAATGGCCTTTTTTTGAGGTACGTTTTCCCACTAGAAGGGTAAAAATGGCCGATTTTAGGGACAGATTTTCAGGGGATGTTTTGAGTTTTCCCACCAGAAATCAGGAAAAATAATCCACAAGCCAGGTCAAAACACCCCAGGAAAGGCCCCTAGGAGCCATTTTAAGGGCATGAGAAAACCGGGTTAATTTGTTTACCCCCAGGGCAAAACGATCGATTTCCGAGCCTCTCAGGCCCCTGATTAAGGAATAAGGGATCCGTTGTGCAGTGCTTTCTCAAGATGCTTGAGTGTAGCCTTTAAAGCCAAAAGTAAATTCTTGCCGCGTGAATCCATGATCTCTTTTATCGATTCAGGATTTTTTGCCAGGGCATTCACCCGCTTATCATTCTCCTGGCAAGAGCGATAGGTAAGGTTAGCGCAATTCCGGCAACGAAAATGCCTGGTTCCAGGAGCAAGATAAAGTTTGCCTGCTCTTCGTCTGCAAGAGGGGCAAACGAACCAATACCTCACCCCTCCGAAATGACAGGGAGTGCTGCCGATGTCAATTCTCTCTGTGATTTCTTCCTTTTGGCCTGTCAGTTTATCTGTTACACTGTAAGCAAGTATGATAAAGCTATCTCCCGGAAGGCCCTCGTCAGCATTTACCGCAAAGAAAATACTGGCAATTTTGCCCCTCTTTTCGCTTGTCCATTCGAAAGCCCCCAGGCCACCCTGGTACAGATAACAATTTTCCCTGAACCATGAAATGGGGAGGGAAAGACTATCTTCGACCGTATACCTTGCAGATACAAACACAATCTAACCTGACATACCTTACTTAAAAGTTTAGGAACGATCCAGCTTACTTAATTCAACCGGAATATGCTGTGTAATATGAGGTTTTCTCAGGTTTTCATACCCAATCTGCCGGGCTGTTCGTGGCGAATAACCGGCCCGTCGTGCAGCTTTAGCCGCTGAATCTCCCCGACTGCAATATTCGATAAACCGCTTCTGTCTCTTGGTTAATCTAACCCTGTACTGACGTTTCTTTTTTGGTTTTACCAGGTCGATAGCTTCAAGCTGTGCTTTCCCCCAGGCATCCAAAGCTGATTTAAACTGGCTCATAGTGCCTTTCTCTAGGAGAACATCATTTATTGCATCGACTGTCTTTATCCATAGGTCTTTGACCACTGCCGTTTTCTCTGCTGGTGCCCCTGCTGTGATCTGCCGGAAGATATCATTCATTTGACCCGACAAAATTTCAAGTATCTCAACTGTGGTATTAGACTGCGCTATATAACGTTCAAGTAGCTCATTTTTCACTCGTATCATTTTACCCCTTCCATCAGCCTGATAAAATCCTCAAGCCTCATCACCGTATAAAATCCTTTCTTTTTGCTCGGAGAGGGTTCCGGCCCTCCAGGTAATATTCAACTCAATGGTGGTATAATTACCTTTCTCATCGCGTACCATATTTCCCATTGGATCACGCCAGCAGCATCTTTGGCAAAGCGATGCTCCCGGCCATTCTCAATCTGCTTCCAGAGTGTCCAGTCGGTCAGGTCATCGGTGATTCCAGTAAGGTATTGTAGCGAAGAGGAAATCAATTCCTTCCTATCGGAATTGCAGGGGATAGCCTGAGCCTGAGCAGGTTTTTCAGGCTCAGGCTTAACGGCGTGGCAGATCGCCGCTCCCTGCAAATATGCAATAGCCTCTCGTTTGT